>PWVP01000157.1 GCA_003561815.1 Campylobacterota bacterium
CAAGTTTTCGTGCAACACAAGCTAGCCGGTCGTGTGGCCCAGAGGGACAACCCAAGAATGCTGGAAACCGCCTGCCCGCGTGTTCTGGGCTAATCAACACCTCATTTGTGGTAGACGTGACCAGTACAGGATCCCTGGAATCCTGAAGCGTTACTGTATCTTACGACTTATCCGTAATATTCGCTTCGTCAGGAACGACAGTCTGTTCTGTATCTCTTCTTCTCGGATTAGGTGTCCTCTTACGTTGCGGATCTCAAAACCAGCATCGTTTACCACTTCGAAACCTCCCTGCCGATACCCCATTGAAATGTGACACCGAAGCTCTCCAGCAACTATTGCCGGAGTTAGCTCTCCACCCATAGATCCGTCGGGAGTTGCAATAACTACAGCTGCAACGACCTTCTTCTGCAGTTGCTCTTTGGGCGGCGCTTTTGCCCACAAACTCTGATACCTCTGGGTAAAGCTCACATACAATGCTGGAGGTACTCCACCGTAAGTCGGAACGAGCATCAAGAAAACGTCTGCCCTCCAGACCTTCTGCCATATACTCGCGATGTCATCCTGGACGGGGCATTCAGGGGAGGTTTCCTGACCAGTATCGGGGCCAATCTGTGGCAAGCACTCATAATCACAGCCTTGACAAGGTTTGATCGTGTAATCACAAATGTTGACCAATTCTGTTTCGGCACCTTCTTCTTTCATTCCGTCGAGCACATAACGAGCGAAATCATAGCAGTTGCCGCTGGCTCTTGCGCTGAAAACTAAAGCTATTGCTTTCATACCTGAAATCCGACATATACTGCATGCATACCGTTGGATAAGCAGGGTAAGAAGAACTCGGCGAGTGTCCCGTCGGTCTCCTCATCCAACACTATCGGCAAAGACTGCATCATTCCGGCTCCGTGGAACTCGCGTGCTCCCTGCGTATGAGCCTGATCTCGCTGGAATAGGCAGGAAAACGTGTAAGGATAGCATAGACTCATGTGTCACACCTCATGTGATCTGCAGTGATCCGACCGGACCCGAATCGCCTGTGCTAAGTCGAGTATATCCAGTTCTCCGATGCCGGCAACTGGTCCAGTTCCTGTCCTGCCTCGCACGTAATACTGGCCGCCTCCAGCACCGATTCAGCAGCATATATTGGTGACTCAACCCTTACCGCCAGAGCCAGTGCATCGCTCGGTCGCGAATCAATGTCCAGCTTGCTGCCATTGATGCTCAGAACCAGTTTGGCGTGGAAAGTGTCCGCCTCGAGCTCGGTCACCGCGACACAATCAACCGAAGCGCCCCAGGCGGAGAGCACCGACTGCAATAAGTCGTGGGTCAACGGGCGAGACAGTACCACGTTGCGGAGCTTCACGGCGATAGCGTCTGCTACATCAGGACCGACCCAGATAGGCAGATAACGGTCCCCTTCCTTTTCTTTCAGAATCACCACTCTCCCGCTTAAGCTGATCCGTATGCTGTCAATCACCATCTCTATCATGCTGCACCTCCTGATCCGGTATTTGCGATTTGGATTCACAATAACGCACTCCCTGTCCGCTATTGCCCTCATTGATAATGGTAAGCCTCCACGCAGACACTGTCAAGCACGCCAACCGTTGACCCTGTCTCTTGGTCAGGAGCAACAAGCTGGGCTGTTGCCCTAACCCAACAAGCTGGATTCTTGGGCAGGTCTCTGCCGGGGTATGCCTGCCTTAAGCGATAAGAACCTTGGCCAGGTGGCCGACAGCGTCTTCATAGAAGAGACGGCCCTCAAGCAGGTCGTGAAAGGGCTCCCGCGCTCGGGCATACGCCTCCGATGCATCCACGACGTTCTTTACTCCGTAACCAATCTTCCACCCTTCCCAGCGCATCTCCCTGTCTTCGGCGTACAAGGCCTCACCCTCGGTGTTACCTACGCGGGTGTTCAGACGGGCGGCACCGAGGTCGGCGAAGACTTCACTGGCCAGTTCGTAAGCCGGTGAGCCCGGACGGTGACGCGAAGCGACGGCATGAACCAGTTCGTGAAGCAGAGTGTATGACAACAACTGGAGTTCTTCAAGCGGACGTGCTTCTAGGACGACTACGCCATCGGAAGCCCGGCTCATCCCGAACCATCGCTCGACTATTGCCACCCAGACTCGTGAGGGGAGCATCGCACTGTGACTTCGGACGATTATGGCCAACTCGCTTGCCACCTTGTGCCCAACGGGCTCAAGACGGTCCCTCAGACGTGATGCGGTGCGCTCGACCTGAGGGCAAACCTCGGGCCACAGTTGGCGGTAGGTACTGACCGCCTCTTCCCACAATGCCAGCCAGTTCCCTTGAAGCCGACCAAACGGGACACCCTGATCCCGTTCATCTTTCCTTAGCTGGTCATTGACCGCTCTCGTCAACTCCTCCCCCTCAAATCCGGCCGCCGCACAGAGAGTGAGGGCCGCAAATAGGTCGCGACAGCCCGAGAAGGGTTGGAACCGCTCGGCAAACGGCCGCAACGCCTCGTACGAGGGGCTCTCCGGAATCCGCACATCCAAAGTTGGTGGAAGCGAGGCCCGGAAAGGCCCCAACGTCCCGAGGACATTGGCGCAGCTTGAAAGCATTGGAGTCCAAACCACAATGTCCAGGCTCATCACCTCCCGCCACACGCCCAGCAGCATTTTGACGGGATACTAACCAGTTTGTGGACTCGCCCTGGCTACGACCACGTAGGGCGGCGTCTCCCTATCCGCTAGTGTGCCGCAAATCACAGCATTTTCGCCTGATTCAAGTCCTACACAAGGCGGCGCGTATGCTGTTACCTTCTTTTCCACCTCTTTGTACTTCCTTGCTTCATACACGTATTGTAATTCGCTGTACATGATCTCGGCGAAGCCTTCCTCATCCAAGCTTTTCACCCAACCCGCGAACCACGGTCCTATTACTCTGGTTTCCCCATGAAATGGGCACCAGGCACTGCTGCAACTCTTCAGGGGAGGTTTGGTTTCAGGAGCGTTCCATGCGAGCCAGATTAGCTCAAGCTTATCGCTTAGCGGTTCTAGTTGGTGGATAGCATTCTTGGGAATGTACATGGCCATACGCGGCAGCACTTGCAGCTTCTCGTCCCCGATTCTTGCCGATCCTTCACCTGTTAGAACGATGAAAAGTTGCGGCCAAGGGTCTCGTTCCCCAACTTCATTCAGTACGTCTCCCTTGTAGAGGAGAATGTATGAGCATCTCATTCCGTTCCAGTTGACTAATGAGACCGGATGCCCTCCGTGTGCTTCGCCCGCCAGCCGAG
>PWVP01000104.1 GCA_003561815.1 Campylobacterota bacterium
GGGGTGCCGATCCTGACCTATCAGGGCGATCGCAGCGCACTCACCGACTGGGTAGCGAAAAAACAGCAAGCGGGCAAACTGGAGCGCTACATCCGCGATCACGCCACCCCGCCGGATCTAGACGGGTTTCGCACAAAAGCCGACTAGACCTCCAGCCGGATTTTCCCAATGGCGTAGTTGTGCACCAGTGCGCCGATGATGTTCTGGTAGGGAATGCCGGTCTGAAGCGCTTTGGCCTTGATGATGCGGATATCTGCCGGATTTAGCTTGATACTAATCTGCTGCTTTTTGATCTTTTTGAGCGACTCTTCGGCCGCCATGGCCCACGCCTCCCGCTGTGCATCACCCAAAGGCTCTTCGCGCCACTCACCGCCCTCGAAACTCTCCATCAGCTCCTGCTCTTCACGATAATTCTTTTTCATGTTTTCCCCCATCAGAACCTAGTCAAGCGCTCTAGGGTCACTAAGATTAAAGATCGGATGGCTGTACCAGTAAAAGCCCCGTGCCGACGGTGCGGTGCAGTTGATGCGGGTGCGGCCTAGGCCCGGTGGGCGCTGGGTGATCACCTCTAGTGTGCGGCTGGTTTCATCCTCGGCGATCCATGTCACCTCCTGACGGCCCTGAAAGCTCATAAAACAGGCCATCTCCCCAGCGCGATAGTCTCCCTTGGCGATCTGCAGCTCCAATCGGTAGGGATTGTCGTGATCGCGCAGGATCGGATCGCTCGGCTCGGCGCGGATCACCTCGAAAGCGCGGCTGCGCACCTTCGTGCGAAACTCCCCCATCTCAGCAAAGCGTGCCGCCATAGGGTAGCGGGGGATCACCTGCGGGTGGCTGGTGTATGTAAAGGCGCCCGAGTGCTGCGCGATGCCGTAGTAGCCGTGATCGGCCAGCACCGCGATCATGCTCTCATCAAACTCGCCGTAGGGGTAGGCATAAAGAGCGTTATCGCCCCCCAGCTCCCGCTCTAGAATCGCTGCGGTTTTTAGCAGATCCGCCTCGAAATCCCCGCGCCCTAAAATAAAGTGCTCGTGGGTGTGGGAGTGGTTGCCGTACTCGATTAGGCCGCTCTTTTTCATCTCGCGCATCTGTTCCCAGCTGAGATAGGCCGAATAGCCCCGCTCGACCCCCTCGGTGGTGACGAAGATGGTCATGGGGAGGTCGTACTTCTCTAAAAGGGGCATCGCACCACTTAGCACCGTAGTGTAGGCATCATCGGCGGTGAGCACCACGCAGCGATTGGGGAAGGGCTCCTGGGCCTCATAAAGCCGCATCGCCTCGCTTAAGAAGATCACCGAGAAGTCGTTCTCTTTTAGAAACTTCAGATGCGCCTCGAAGAGCTCTGGCGTAACGCTGGTCGAAGCGGGGGTGTCGTGGCCGAAGTGGTGGTAAACCAGCGCCACACAGCTGCTGCCAGCCCATGCGGTTGCCACGCTCATCCATAACAGTAGAACCCATTTTTTCATGCTATCTTCTCCGCTTCTTGTGAGTTGGCCTCCTCCATGCCCATCGGCCAGGCGGTCACGATCGCCTTAATCAAAGTCGCCAGCGGAATCGCGAAAAACAGGCCCCAAAAACCCCAGAGCCCGCCAAAGATCAGCACCGCCAGGATGATCGAGACCGGATGCAGACTCACCGCCTCCGAGAAGAGGATCGGCACCAGCACATTGCCATCGAGCGCCTGGATAATCGCATAGGCGACAATCACATAAAAAAACGGCGCCTCCAGGCCAAACTGCCAGAAGGCCACCGCCGCCACCGGCAGCGTCACCACCGCCGCGCCGATATAGGGGATCAGCACCGAAAAGCCGGTCACAATCGCCAAAAGCGCCGCGTAGTTCAGCCCCAGCAGCGCAAAGGTGATATAGGTCACCGTCGCCACGATGACAATCTCCACGCCTTTGCCCCGGATGTAGTTGCCCATCTGGCGGTTGGTCTCGTGCCAGACAGCGGTGAGAAAAGTGCGCTTAGCCGGCAGCAGACTCGAAAAGCGGCCCAGGAGCAGATCGCGATCTTTTAGCAGGAAAAAGACCAGAATCGGCACCAGCACGATATAGATAATCAGCCCCACCAGCGTGGGAATCTTCGCAAAGGAGGCGGTCAGCAGCTTCTGGGCCAGTATCCCCAGCTCCCGGCTGGCATCGCCGACCCAGGTGGTGATCTGCTCGGGGGTGACGAGATTGGGGAAGCGCTCAGGCAGGGCCATCAGCGCGCCCTGAAGCTCTCTGGCCATGCCCGGAATCTCATAGAGCAGGTTAATTCCCTGCTGCCACACCAGCGGCAACACAAACACAAAAAGCGAAATCATAAGCCCCAGAAAGAAGCTGTAGCTAATCAGCACCGCCACCAGCGGCTGAACGCCACGGTTGCGCATCGCGTTGACCAGCCCCTGAAGCATATAGGCAAAGATCAGCGCCGTAAAAAAGGGGGCCAGTACCCCGCCTAAAAAGAAGATCACCCCAAACGCCGCCACCAGAAGCAGCACCAAAATCACCGCCTCATCATCGACAAAATACTTCTCGTACCACTTCCTGGCGAAGTTGACCATCCGCTTTCCTTGAAAAATGTTGTAACTATTGTATCGGATCGCGCTTTGCTTAGCCGGAGGACTAAGGAGAGTGGATGCAGATTAACGATCAGATGAATACAGCTGCCCTCGCGCAGCAGACCAACCGCCAGGCTAAAGAGGCGGCCTCACTACCAGGCGCCACGCAAGCTGCGTCGCCCCAGAGCCTTCAGGAGACAGCGCCCACTCAGCAGCGTGATACCTTCGAGATCCCGATCCTGGAGCAGATGAGTGATGAGGAGTATACCGCCTTTTTACGCGCTACCCGCGGCATGAGCGAAGCCCAGACCGTCCAGGCCGCCGAGGGGCTAAACCTGATCGCTGAAAGCTACAAAGCGACGCAGCAGGTGATCAACGGCGGCCTGCTCAGCGCCATGCAAAGCGACGAGCCCTCCGACCTACTGGCTGATCTGGCCCAGGGCGATCTAAAAGCGGCGATCGATCAGGGAGCCGGGGTCCTCGGCCAGATGCAAGAGGGCGATCAGGTGCGCCTGGCCCGCCTGATGGAGCGCATGGCGATGGCCCTGACCCAGACGGGGCTCAATCTGCAAGGATAGCGGCGCTATAATCACGCCGCTACAACACCTCGCGGGAGTAGCTCAGAGGTAGAGCTCTTGCTTCCCAAGCAAGAGGTCGCGGGTTCGATTCCCGTCTCCCGCTCCACTTTCAATACCCGACAAACCATTA
>PWVP01000092.1 GCA_003561815.1 Campylobacterota bacterium
ACGATAGGGCCTCTTTCTCTAGCACTGGTTCTGCAGTGGAGCTTATCGCTCCTGGGGCTGGAATTTTAAGCACCTGGAAAGATAACGGATACCGCGAAGCCAACGGCACTTCCATGGCCTCGCCGCATGTGGCAGGTGTGGCAGCGCTGGTCTGGGCGGCCGATCACGATCTGACCAATGTTCAGATAAGGGAGGTTCTGCAGGAAACAGCCGAAGATCTGGTGCTCTCTTCAAACCGCCAGGGTTACGGCCTGGTGCGGGGCGACCTGGCAGTAAGAGCGGTTGCAGAGGTGGAGCTGCCTGCCACGGGCGATATTGAAGGAACAGTTAAAGATGGAGATGACGCCGCAATTGTTGAAGCAACCGTGGTGGTAGAAGGAACCAATTTATCAGCTACAACAGACGCAAATGGAGATTATCTCTTAGAAAATGTTCCGGCAGGAGACCAGCAAGTTACCGCTTCCGCTGATGGGTATTATTCTGAAACAGAAATGGTAACGGTTGTAGAAGATGATACAGTTACCCAGAACTTTGTCCTGGATGCCATCCCTCCTGCCCCAACTTATACAGTATCGGGTATAGTTACAGATACTGATGAGGGTTATGCTTTAGAAGGCGCTACTGTGGCTATTGAGGAAACTGGTCAAACAGCTATAACTGATAGCGAAGGCACCTACTCAATATCTGATATTGAGGAAGGTACTTATGACATAACTGCCAGCAAAGAAGGTTATGCCAGTCAGACCAAGACCGTCACAGTCGATAGTAACACCACCTTGAACTTTGCACTGGAAGAAGTTACCGCAGCCGATGAGGTCAGTGTGGAGTCCATCACCTATTCCACCAGGGGCGGACGTTTCAGTGACAGGCATCTGGATATTTCGTTGTTCTTACTGGATGACGAGGACAATCCGGTGGCCGATGCCTCGGTGTCTGCCACGCTGCACCGCGACGATGGAAGCTCCTGGAACTTCCAAGGAACAACCGGCTCCGATGGCACCGTCACCTTCAGCCTGAACAACCACGGTTCCGGCTGCTATTGGACGGAAGTAAACGCTGTTGAGGCCGAAGGGTTAGAGTGGGACGAAGTAACACCGGAGAATGGATATTGCAAATAATCGTGAAGAAGTGCGTAGGTTAATTTTTCTATTCCGAAGTTATTAACAGAACGGAAAGCGATGGAAAGTTTGAGCAAAAAGTGGAGTAGGTTGCAGACTTTTTATGAAAATGTAAGGCCCCTGGAGCTGTAGAAAACTCAAGGGGCCTTGTTTTTCTGATGCAGCCGTCCAGGTATTTTCTAAGTGCTCAAGACCGATACCCTTTCCTTATCTACATCTACCCTGTGTGCCTTCCACATAGGGGAGCAACAAGCTGTGGTGCACCAGATTGCTGAGGTTTGTCTGATAGGCGAAGCTCCGCTAGATACAGAGGGCCTAAAGCCCTCAGGCTCCGGGTGGAATCCCTTTCTTCTTACAGAGATTGAAATACGGTGAAAGGAGCTATTTTCTTTTTATGATAGAAATATTTGCTTTATCTTTGTTTGCATTTTGTAATTCTCCGGCCCGCCGGGAGGTAATCCCATTCCTCCAGGCGCTGCGGCGGCAGTAGAGCAGGCGAAAAAAGACCTGGCAGCGCGCCAAGGCGTTGATGAGAACAAAATTGAAGTAGCAGGAGTTGAGCCGATGGAGTGGCCCGATGCCAGCCTGGGCTGCCCGGAGCCGGGCATGATGTATGCCCAGGTGGTGACGCCTGGTTACAAGATTCATCTTTCCTGCGGGGAAGAACTGTTTACCTACCACAGCGACTGCGGCAGCCGGGTGGTATATTGTGAAAGCGGAACGAAAGAACCTTGACCCGGCGGCGCGCTAAGGAAATGCGACAAGGAAAACGGGTTGTCCCGGCAACTCTTAGGCAGGCCTGAAAGATGCGTGAAAGCCCATCAGCGGTCCCGCGGAGGGCTAGCCGGTAGGGCCCCCCCTGGCGACGGACCAAGAAAGACAGACCGGGCAAAGGTAGGCCGGGGATAGCGAAAAGGTTTGCGCTGTTTCTCAGACGATCCCAGGAGTAGGATGAACGCCCCCTGGAACCAAAAATATCGATTTCCAGAAAGTTTTTGAACTAGACCCCCCAAAAATCGCAACGAACTTCGTATTATATTCATAACAGGCTACGGTCAAAACTTATGAAATCAAGGAGGCGAAAAAGAATGCAAAGAAAATTGGTAGTGCTGCTCTTAGTGGCGAGCATGGTGCTGGGCGTATTCAACCTGGCGGTGGCGGAAGTAGGGAAGGGATATAAGCCCGACCTACCCGATCTAAACGATCTGGATGTTCCAAAATCACCCGAATTTGCAGAGGATGTCCTGGAGGCGGTAACGCCTGGGGAAAAACATCCGGAACCTGATGGAGCACCCCCTGAATTTGTTACTGATTTACTAAAGGCGATCGGAGCCCCAGGGTATCAAGCAGTCCTCATGGCAAGGGAGCAGCTCCAGGTCAACGGGGAAGCCCTGGAATCCGATCTTCCTCCGTTTATTATGAACGGGCGCTTTTTGATCCCGATCCGCGCCGTGGCCACGTCTTTGGATGCGCAGGTCGACTGGGATGGGGATGAACAAAAAATTACAATTACCCGGGACGAAGATGGAATCGAGATCGTGATCGAGCTCTGGGTCGGGGAAACAACAATATTCGTTAACGGAGAAGCTCAAGAGATGGATGTGCCCGCCCAAATTTTTGTCGATCGCGCCTTTGTCCCGGTGCGTTTCGTGGCCACCGCCCTGGGTGATAACGTGAGATGGGATGCAGAGGCAAGAACCGCCTTCATCGAAAGCAAAAGATTTGCTGGCGAGGGGGAATAAACCACCTCAATCTAGGCCCATGATCCGGGAATTACAGGGCACTTAGCCATTCAGGATAGCTCCGGAAGTAGAATTACTCCGGGGCTATCCCTCTTTCTGTGGGTATTGAGGGACGGGCACCCCGTCCCATTTGAGGATGAACTTCCTTTTAGACAACACCTACAGAGATGTACGTCTGAACTGCCAGAAGTCAGCAGATGCCATAGTAGGCTTGGCTCCATGGAGCTAACTGAAGGGCTGAACGTCAGGAGGTTTTGGAAACCTGAGGCACTCGAGAGAAACGCGATTAAAGCAGACAACTCTAAATGAAGGCTATCTGCAGGAAGCAGGGGTGGAGCTCCGAGGTAATGCAGGAGCGCTGAGTGTTTCTCCGTCGTC
>PWVP01000138.1 GCA_003561815.1 Campylobacterota bacterium
AGCAAGAGGCCCAGGCCACCTGGCAAGCCGAGGCGGTCGATGCCGGGCAGCTTTTTAGTGCGCTGGGGGCTGGCTGGGTAAGCGGACGACTCAGCGGCGAGGGGGTCATTGATCAGCGCTCACCCACCCGCATAAGTGGGCGGGTGCTGATCGAAGCGGGCTACCTGCCCGATCTGGATTTCGCGCTGCTCTACTGCCGCGCCGCCGCCTTTACGGAGGGCAGGGCGATGCCCCCCACACCGGCAAGGATTCGCCAACCCTTTGAGCAGCTCAAGGGGGAGTGGATCATGCAGCCAGAGGGGTGGCGCCTGGAGAGTTTCACCCTTTTAAGCGATCGCTTTAAACTGGAGGGGACACTCAGCGGCAGTGGCGATCGGGTGCGCGGCCGCCTGACGCTTTCGCAGCGAAAGCCGTTTATCCACCCCTGCGGTATCGATGAGCGGTGGCAGGCGGTGCAGCTGCCTATGACCTGCACCAGTCGCGGCAGCGGAGGACTTCGCTGCTCGCTGGATCTGCGTCAGCTTGATGAGTCGCTCCGTACGCATCTGGGTGGCACGCCCCCTGCGCCGCCTGCCCAAAGGATCCGGCCGGGCTATCGCCCCGCGCAGCAGCCGGGCAGCTTCGCCGATCCACAGCGCTTTCGTGATCGCACCATCGAGGAGTCCACCATCGAAGAGCACGATCTGCGCCCGCTTCTGCAGCGATGAGAGGGTTTGCCCGATCGATCATCGGCTGGCAGCGCCAGCACGGCCGCCACGATCTGCCGTGGCAGATTGAACGCAGCCCTTATCGGGTGTGGCTTTCGGAGGTGATGCTTCAGCAGACCGGTGTCAAGAGTGTTCGCCCCTACTTTGAACGATTCACGGCCCGCTTTCCCACCCTCCAGGCGCTAGCGCAGGCCGATGAGCAGGCGGTGCTGGCACTCTGGGCAGGACTGGGTTACTACGCCCGTGCGCGCAACCTGCATCGAGCGGCGCGCCAGATATTGAGTGAGCATGGCGGAGAGCTGCCGGCTAACCAAAAGGCGCTAGAGGCGCTACCGGGTATCGGCCCCTCAACAGCCGGAGCGATTTTGGCACTGGCCTACGATCAGCCAGGGGTGGTGCTCGATGGCAATATCAAGCGCGTGCTAGCGCGCATTGAGGGGGTGGGGGTCCCCCTAAAGGGTGAGGCGCTTCGCCAGCTCTGGCAGAGTGCGAAGCAGCGCACCCCCGCTCGGGAGTGCCGCGTCTATGTGCAGGGGATGATGGATCTGGGCGCTACACTCTGCACACGCCACCACCCCGCCTGCGATCGCTGCCCAGTCAGTGGACACTGCCGTGCTCAAAAGGAGAATCGAGCCCATGAGCTGCCTCTGAGTATCAAGCGTGCGCCGCTGACGATAAAGGAGCAGTGGCTCTGGCTGGGGCTTGTAAGCGATCGGATCTATCTGATGCCGCGCGCTTCAGAGGGGCTTTGGGGTGGGCTGTGGACGCCGCCCCTCTCCTCTGAGCCAGCACAAGAGGCCTACGAGACGCTTCCAGCCTTTATCCACACCTTTAGCCACTTTCGGCTCCGGCTCCATCCGCAGTGCGTAGCCACAGAGGCGCTGCCTGCCGGGGGTGAGTGGTTTACTCTGGCCTCTTTGCCGCCGCTTCCGGCGCCGATCGGGCGGCTTCTGGCTTCGCTAGCGCCTGCGCGCTCTTGATCTGCTCAGGGGTCATCTGTTCGCTCAGGCGCTTCAGGCGGGTTTTGGCCACCTTATCCCCCGCAGCGGCGGCCAGGTTGTACCAGCGGTGCGCCTGCACAAAATCCTGTAGCGTTCCATTGGCATCACTGTAGGCATCCCCTAAAAGCCGCATCGCCTCGGGGTGCTCACGCCGGGCGGCTTTCATCAGCCACTCTAGTGCGCGTTTCTCATCGATGCGCGCGCCCTCACCCTGAAGATACATTTTGCCAATCATGGCCGCTAGGCGATCGATCCCCCCCTCGTACGCCTGCTCGTAGTATCGCAAAGCCGTGCGGGCATCGGGATCAACCCCCCGGCCGGTGTGGTAGAGCAGCCCAATCGCCGCCTGCGCGCTGGCATCCTGACGCCGATCGGCATAGGGTTTTAAGATCGAAAAGGCGCGGGCATACTCTTCACGCCTCAGCGCCGCAAAACCCCGGGCGCGATCATCGGGCAGCAGCGCAAAGATCGCAAAGATAGCCAAAGCGATCAGGAGTGTAAAGAGTAAAATCTCCAGCACCGCTACACCTCAAAAAAGCGGCGAATCATCTGCTTAAGCCGTCCGGGCTCCAGGGTGGGTTCGTAGTAGATAAGGATATTGTTCAGCTGGGCGCGATAGAGGGTTCCGCGCTCGAAGTTTCGGCGCATCCGCCCGCGTTTTTTGGCCGCCTTGGGCTCGGTGCTGGCGACATTGACAATCATCACCCGCCCATCGCGATCGAGGCGATCGAGCAGCGCGTCGTATTTGTAGATGAGATACTCCCCATCGACCCGATCGCGAAACTTACACTCAATCACATGCAGATGGTTGTTTTTGATCATCAAAAGATCAAACTCATTCTGTATGGCGATATCGTCAATCGTCTCAAAGTGAACCTTCGCACCACAGATCACATCATCAAAACCGAGCTCGCTGACCAGATGGTAAACATACTCCTCAAAAAGCTCACCGAGGATGTAGTTGAGATCCAGTGCGCGCCCTTTTCGGGTGGCTTTGCCCATCTTGTGCAGAATCTCCACGAGTGGCTCAAACTTGGGATCGTCGGGCTTTTTGCCCCGCATGATAATCTTGCGCAGCTTTTGAAAAAGGGCGAAGTTTTTAGTGATGGCGAGCACATCCTCTTTGCGCCCGGCCAGCTCTTTAGGGGTTTTATAATCACTCAGCGCGTAGCCTTTGGCGATGATGTGATCCTCTACGCCCATGTTGTTGCGAAGCGGCTTTTTGACCATATCGCCGTCGGTGAGGTGGTTAACCTGATTGTCGTAGCGATCGTAGATGAGCAGTGTCGAGCCGCGCTTTAAAAGCGCCTGAGAGAGCACGATGCCCACATTGGCCAGCCCGTCGCTCACATTTAAAAAGAGCTGCTCAGCGGGCGAGAGGGTCAAAAGCCGCTCAGCCAGCGCCTGAATGGTGCCGAGATGATCCTCGTCAATCTCAATGCTCTCCAGATCGTGTTTGAGCCCGTATTTACGCCGGATGGCGGTTAGTCCGCGTTCGATACGGCGCGCTTTTTGCTGATCGCGCACGGTGCGATCGTGTACCAGCACATGTAAAGAGAGATCCGATTTGTGTTCGAAGTAGAGTGGCAGAATATAGGAGTCAAAATCCCCCAGCAGCGAGACGAGAACCATCGACACCCTCTTTTTTAAGCGAGTGTAACAAAAGGGGGCATAAAAAAAGGCCCCAACCCCAAACGGGGCGGGGCCTTAAGGGGGCAGGGGGCTTAGAAGCCGCCCATACCGCCCATGCCACCCATACCGGGATCCGGCATAGCCGGTGCGGCGGGTTTGTCCTCTTTGATTTCACTCACGGTTGCCTCGGTGGTCAGCAGAAGGCTGGCAACGCTCACAGCGTTCTGTAGCGCGATCCGCTCCACTTTGGTGGGATCGACGATGCCCGCTTCAAACATATCCACATACTCACCGCTGGAGGCGTTGAAGCTGGTGTTGCCCTTCTCGCTCTCCACAGCGTTGACCACAACACCACCCTCATAGCCGGCGTTCTCAGCAATCTGGCGCAGGGGGGCTTTGATGGCGCGGGTGATGATCTCACCGCCGATCGCCTCATCGCCGCACAGCTCGAGCTTGATGTTCTGGGTTGCACGGATCAAAGCCGCGCCACCGCCGATCACAATCCCCTCTTCAACAGCCGCTTTAGTGGCCGAAAGGGCATCATCGACGCGATCTTTGCGCTCTTTCATCTCCACCTCGGAGGCGGCATCCACTTTGATGACCGCTACGCCGCCAGAGAGCTTCGCCAGACGCTCCTGGAGCTTTTCACGATCGTAATCAGAGGTGGTCTCACCAATCTGCTGCTTGATCTGACCCACGCGGGCCTGAACATCGGTAGAGCTGCCTTTGCCATTGACGATGGTGGTGTTCTCTTTGTCGATCACCACGCGATCGGCCTGGCCGAGATCGTCGATGGTGATCCCCTCCAGAGTGCGACCCAGCTCCTCGGCAATCACCTGACCACCGGTCAGAATCGCGATATCTTCGAGCATCGCTTTGCGGCGATCGCCAAAGCCGGGCGCTTTAACCGCTGCCACATTGAGCACACCGCGCAGTTTGTTAACCACCAGTGTTGCCAGCGCTTCACTCTCCACATCCTCAGCGATAATCAGCAGCGGACGGCTGGTTTTGACCAGCTGCTCCAAAAGGGGCATCAGGTCCTTCATCGCAGAGATCTTTTTATCATAGAGCAGGATGTAGGGGTTCTCGATCTCTGCTTGCATCTTCTCCGAGTTGGTCACGAAGTAGGGGGAGAGGAAGCCTCGGTCAAACTGCATCCCCTCAACCACATCCATCTCATCCTGGATCCCTTTGGCCTCCTCGACGGTGATGACACCATCTTTGCCCACCTTCTCCATCGCTTCAGCGATCAGCTGGCCGATTTTGGCATCGTCGTTGGCTGAAACGGTGGCCACCTGCTCGATCTCTTTTTTGCCTTTAACCTCGCGCGAGATCTTTTTCAGCTCCTCGATGATGGCGGCGGCCGCTTTATCCATGCCGCGCTTAACCATGATGGGGTTGGCCCCGGCGGTGACATTGCGAAGCCCCTCTTTAAAGATAGAGTGGGCCAGCACGGTGGCGGTGGTGGTACCATCACCCGCCTCATCGGCGGTTTTAGAGGCGACCTCTTTAACCAGTGAAGCGCCCATGTTCTCAATGGTGCCCTCCAGCTCGATATCCTTGGCCACGGTGACACCATCTTTGGTGATGTGCGGTGCGCCGAAGCTTTTTTGGATCAGGACATTGCGCCCTTTGGGCCCCATGGTCACCTTCACCGCATCGGCCAGGGTTCTTACGCCGTCGTAAAGTTTATGTCGTGCATCGTCGGAAAAGTAGATCTCTTTTGCTGCCATGTTGTTCTCCTTGGAATAGTTGATTTATTTGCGGACGCCGAGGATCTCGTCGTTCTTCTCGCTGTTGTTCAGAACAATGTAGTCCTCGCCATCGATAGCAATCTCGGTACCGGCATATTTGCCAAAGACCACCACATCGCCCACAGCGATCTCGCCACGCTCCTCAACCGTTTTAGAAACGGCAATCACTTTGCCCTCCAGGGGCTTCTCTTTGGCGTTATCGGGGATAATAATGCCCGAAGCGGTTTTGGTCGGCTCCTCATTTCGAGAGACCAGCACACGGCTACCCAATGGCTTGAAATTCATCGACTCCTCCTTACGGATTTTGATTTGATAGGGTTTGGTTGAGCTTCTAGCACTCTGCTACCCAGAATGCTAAGCGGATTATATAACTTTTAGTCTGTTGTTGTCAAGATTGCTTCGCGCAATTTTTGGAACCCCTAACGGCAGTTGGGTTATAATGGCCACAATCGAGGGATCTATGGTTAAGGTTTTAGAGCAATGATAGAGCGGATTGTCATCAAAGAGGCGCTGACCTTTCAGCACGCCGAACTTCGCCCCGATCGGGGGCTAAACATCTTCTCCGGCCCCAGCGGTGCGGGCAAATCGGTACTGATGGGCTCCATTCTGGCGCTCTTTGGCCTCAAGGATGCCCAGGCGACCCTCTCGGAGGCGACCCTTAAGCCGAGTAAAAACCTCTCTGATCTGCCGGTGGCGATCGAGGATGAGCTGATTGTGCGCCAGCTCAAACGGGAGAAGGTGCGCTTTTTTGTCAACGATAGCCAGATTGGTCGCGCCGCACTCAAACAGCTCTTTGGGGGCCATGTGCGCCACCTCTGTCAGCGCGAGAGCGACGATCTCGCCTCTGCGAGTCTGCTCGGTCTGCTCGATGCGATCGCGGCTGGCGAGGCGCCGGCGCACCAAAAGCAGCTTGAGAGCTACCAGAAGAGCTACGAGCGCCACTGTGTACTCGGTCGCGAGCTTGAGCGCCTTAAAGAGCAGGAGGGGCGCGCCCAAGAGCTTAAAGAGTTTGCCCTCTTTGAGATTGAGAAGATTGAGTCGATCGCGCCTGAGCCCGGGGAGTACGAGCACCTGATGGCCCTGAAAAAGCGGCTCTCTAAAAAGGAGAAGATCGCCGAGCTGATTGAGGCTTTAGCTCCGCTGCGTGAAGGGGGCGCGTCGGTGCATGAGCTTTATGAGCTTTTGGGGGTGGATAGCACCCTCTTTAGTGAAGCGATAGGCGAGCTGGAGGGGGCGATCGAAAACGCGCTCAATGATATCGAGGAGCTAGAGGGGGCCGATCCGGAGAGGCTACTAGAGCGCATTGAGGCCCTCTCTGGGCTGATTCGCCGCTATGGCGGCATCGAGGAGGCGCTGGAGCATGCGAAAGCAAAGCGTATCGAGGTGGCCAACTTCGATTCGATCGGCGAAGAGATTGAACGGCTCACGCTTGAACTTAAGCAGCAGGAAAAAGCGATCGAGACGCTGCGCCAGTCGCTTTTAAAGGCGCGCCAAAAAGCCGCCTCCCATCTGGCCGGGTCAATCAGCGCCACGCTGCGCCAGCTCTTTTTGCCCGAGGCGCGCTTGAGCATCGAGGCGGGCTTGCCGGATGCCTGGGGCGGTCACCGGGTGCATCTGCACCTCAATGGCGTCGATTTAGAGCGCATCAGTGCCGGGGAGTTTAATCGGTTGCGACTCGCGCTTTTAGAGGCGCGAATGGGGTTTGAGGATCCATCGGAGCGATCAATTCTCTTTCTAGATGAGATTGACGCCAATGTCAGCGGCGAAGAGGCGGCGGCTATTGCGCGGGTGCTCAAAAAGCTGGCCGATCGCTATCAGATCTTCGCCATCAGCCACCAGTCACAGCTAACCAGCAAGGCCGACTGCCACTATCTGATCACAAAAGAGCAGGGCGCAAGCCAGGTGCGCGCCCTAGAGCGCCAAGAGCGCATTCAGGAGATTGCGCGCATCATCAGCGGCGAGGCGGTCACCGACGCCGCCTTAGAGCACGCCAGAAGGCTGCTTGAGGAGTAGGCTAGCTGCCAAAGAGGGCGTTAAGGGCCGAGAGATCGCCGCTCTTTTTCTCCCCTTCACCCGCTTCGTGCTCGGCGGCGGCCTCCACCTCCTCCAGCTCAATCTCATGGCCGGTCAGCATGGAGGCGAGACGGATATTGATCCCCGACTTTCCGATCGCTTTAGCCTTCTGATCCGAGCCGATGGTGACAATCGCTTTAGGGCGGGGGTCTTCGCTCCCCTCTTCGGGGGGCTGACAGACCACATTATTCACAATCGCCGGACTCATCGCCCGGGAGATAAAGATCTCAGGCACCGGTGAGTAGTTGATCACATCGATACTCTCGTTGTGCAGCTCCTGACTCACGGCGTTGATGCGCACCCCTTTAGTCCCCACCGTCGCCCCCACGGGATCGACATGGGGCTTGAGGCTGGTCAGGGCGACTTTGGCCCGCTCACCGGGGATGCGCGCACACCCCTCGATCACGATTGAGCCATCGGAGATCTCGGGCACCTCCAGCGCCAAAAGCTCCTCTAAAAAGCGGGGCGTGGTGCGCGAAAGCTCGATCTTAATCCCCTCGCGCATATTCATATGAACCCGCTTGACGATAGTCTGAACCGTCTCGCCCACGCGAAAGCGCTCGCCTTTTATGCGGTTCTTTTTAGGGAGTACGGCGCGCACCTCACCCATCTCGATATAGGTGCTCTCCTCGGCATCGACACGGGTGACCACGCCGGAGATGAGCTTGCCGACTTTGGATTTGTAGTTCTCATACACCACATCTTCGGTGAGTCTTTGAAGCTCGCGTTCAAGCTCCTGGTGCAGAATCATCGCCGCGGTTCGGCCAAAGCCCTCCAGGGTGATCTCCTCATTGAGCTCATCGCCCACTTCGGCGGCGGGATCGAGCTCGCGCGCCTCCTCTAAAGAGATGACGGTGTTTTTAAGCTCCTCATCCTCCAGCCGCTCATCATCCGCCTGCACAACGGCGATCTTTTGATAGAGCCGGTAGTTGCGCCTCTCCTCATCCAGCTCGGCATCAAACTCAAAGGCGTCACCCAAAATCCGCTTGGCGGTGTTGATATAGGCGTTTTTGAGAACAGATCGGACCGCTTCGGCTTCCAGACCCTTCTGGTGGGCGAGCGCATCCACAATATCGAGAATTTTTTCCAACGCATGAACCTCTGTTGATAGTTTTTGTTGCCGCTAGTGTATTTCAGCGCGCCTTTAGGCTTGATTAGTTTGCCCCTCGGGATACTCAGCCCCTTTTTAGCTGTTTTTAATTAAAATCGCCGATCTATTTTTGACGATGCAAGGTGGATGATTATATGGAATTAAAGCTCGCGCGCACCGAACTGACGGGGAAGCCCAAAACAGTCTCGCTTCAAAAAGTGCTCGAAACGCTTAAAAACGATGGCAACTCGATTATCTACTTTGATAAAACCAACACCCACAAAGCTCTGATGGAGGCGATCAAAGAGTTTGAGGGCGCGGGCTATAGCGTCTACTTCCGGGAGGTTCGTTACGGTCTGGATGCGGATGACTACCTCTATCAGGTTCACCTCCTCTAGGCGGCCTGACAAATCCCGCTGTGAAAAAGGTCTATATCCAAACACTCGGTTGCGCCATGAATGTGCGCGACAGCGAGCACCTCTTCGCTGAGCTCTCTACTCGGGCTGATTACGATCGCACCGATCGGCCCGAAGAGGCGGATCTTATCCTGATTAACACCTGCAGTGTCCGGGAAAAGCCGGTCTCAAAGCTCTTCTCTGAACTGGGCCAGTACAACCGCATCAAGAAGCCGGAGGCGAAGCTCGGCGTGTGCGGCTGCACCGCCAGCCATCTGGGCGAGAGCATCCTCAAACGCGCACCGTATGTCAACTTCGTGCTGGGTGCGCGCAATGTCTCTAAGATTGTCGATATCGCCCAGCGCGATAAGGCGGTCGAGATCGATCTCGATCACGATGAGAGCACCTACCACTTTAGCGAACACCGCAGCAGCCCCTATCAGGCACTGGTCAATATCTCCATCGGGTGCGATAAGGAGTGCACCTACTGCATCGTCCCCCACACCCGAGGCAGCGAGGTGAGCATCCCCCCTAAGCTGATTATCGACGAGATTAAGCGGGCGGTGGATCGGGGCGCTTTGGAGGTGATGCTGCTAGGGCAGAATGTCAACAACTACGGCCGCCGCTTTAGTGGCCCCGAGGCGCGTATCGATTTTCCCGAGCTGCTTGAGCAGATTAGCCGCATCGAGGGGCTTGAGCGCATTCGGTTTCAATCCCCCCATCCGCTCCATATGGACGATCGCTTTTTGGAGGTGTTTGCCCATAATGAAAAGATTGTCAAACATATGCACATGCCCCTTCAGAGCGGATCGACGGCGATTTTGCGGGCGATGAAGCGGGGCTATAGCCGCGAGTGGTTTTTAGAGCGCGCGGCCAGATTGCGGCAGATGGTGCCGGGGGTGACCATCGGAACCGATATTATCGTCGCCTTCCCCGGTGAGAGCGATCGCGACTTTGAGCAGACGCTGGATGTGATGCGTCAGGTGGCTTTTGAGCAGGTCTTCTCCTTTAAGTACTCGCCACGCCCCCTAACCAAAGCGGCCCAGATGCCAGGCGCGATCGATAACCAGGAGGCCTCAGCCCGGCTGGCGATTTTGCAGGCGCTTCACCGCGAGCAGCTCTCTATGGCGATGGCTGCCCAGGTGGGCACCACCCAGCGAGTGCTCTTTGAGAGCCAGGAGGGTGAGTGGGTGCTAGGGCGGGGGGATAACTTCTATCTCATCAAAGCCCCCGCCGATAAGGCTGCTAAGGGGGAGATTCGATCGGTTCAGATTGTAATGGCCGATCGGGGCGCGCTGATAGGGACGCAGGTTGCGTAAGCGCCTTCTTTTCTGGCTGGTGCCGCTGATGGGCTACGGGGTGCTCTGGCTCATCTTTCTGACCAACAAAAAGCGCTATCTGGGCACACCGCTGAGCGATGACAGTAAGCCGGTGGTGACGGTGTTTTGGCATGAACATATTCTCATGGCCCCTTACTGCTGGCGCTTCTTGCGCCAAAACCGCCCTGATGCGAAGGTGTTTGCGATGATTAGCGAACATAAAGATGGGGAGTATATTGCGCGCCTGGTGGAGCATATGGGTATTGAGGCGGCGCGCGGCTCCTCAACCCGTGGCGGCGCGCGGGCGCTGATTGAGGCTTTGCGCCGCATTCAGCAGGGGTGGGATGCGGGCATCACACCCGATGGTCCCCGCGGACCGCGCCACAGTGTCGCGCCGGGGGTGGTGGCGCTGGCACAAAAAAGCGGGTGCCATATCGTCGCAATGCGCTATACTGCTACTCGGTACTGGCGACTAAAGAGTTGGGATCGCTTTATGGTGCCCAAGCCCTTTGGGACGATCACCTTAGAGGTGGGCGAGCCCTTTAGTGTTGAAAAGATGGAGTACGATGCGGCTAAAGAACTCATCGCAGCGCGCCTGGGAGCCCCTGAAAACTAAGCTGATTTTGCTCAGCTCGGTTCTGCTTTTAGGGGTGGCGCTCTTTGCCTACTACTCGCTTAGCAGCAGCTATGTCGCCTCGCGAGAAGCGCGCTCGCTCTATGAGGCGGGTCGCTATGAGGAGGCGCTGAAGCTGGCTAGAACTGTTCAGGAGAGCCACCTGTACAACATCATGGCCTTTTCGGTGATCGAGCAGTCGCGCATCGCGATACGGTGGGAGCAGTTTAATCACCAGGCGCGCGAGTATCGTAGACAAGCGGCTGAGATTTTAGCTCAAGACTCCATCGATTCAGCCGATCTGATCCGTATACGGCTGATGGCGGAGCTGGTGATCCATCAGCACGGGAAACTGGGCGATCCCGGCCCGATTCTGGCCAAAGAGATGATAGAGGAGGCCGATAGCCACTATGAGCAGTTTGCTTCCCTTTACACACAGATCACTGGAGATCCTCTCCCTAAAGTTTCTCGACCATCTGGAATCTTTCCATGGTCGCGCCCCAAAGACCACTAAGGTCTACCGTCAGGTTCTTGATGAGGCGTTTACTCATATCGTAGTGGATGAGTCCACTCAGCAAATCAATCTCATGCCCTACCGGATCCATATCGCCCGTCAGCACCCCAGAACCATCGCCAAGAAACTGAGCGCGCTTCGCAGCTTCTTTGAGTGGCTGCGCGAGGCGGGGTATCGGTTTCGAACCAAGGGGGCTGACTCCATCCAAACACCTAAAAGCCTCCCCAAACCGGTTAGCAATCAGCAGATTCAGGCAGCTTTAGAGGCCTCAAGCAGTGAGGATCGACTGATTTTGTGGATGCTCTATGGGTTGGGGCTTCGAATCGCGGAGCTGGCCAATCTTGAGATTGTCGATATCACACCGGGGTGGATTCGCGTCACCGGCAAAGGCGACAAGAGCCGAATGGTGCCGGTTCTGCCTACTCTGCAGAGGCTGATTGAGGCCCATCTTAACACCCACCAGCCCAAACGGTTTCTCTTTGAAAAAAGGCAGACCCGATTAAGCGAAAATCAACTAAGATACAGGCTATCTAGGTTGTTTAAAAAGGTTGGCCTCACCGTGACCCCCCACCAGCTTCGTCATGCTTTTGCCACCGAGCTGCTCAATGGCGGCGCGCGGATCTCCGATGTGAGCGAGCTGCTCGGACACGCACAGCTGGGTACGACCGAGATCTACCCCAAGCTCGCCGGTAGCACCAAGCTGCAGCACTACCTTAGCAGCCATCCACTCTGCAAGGGTGGGGATGAATCTTAGTCGAAGCTTTAAGCGCGCCCTTTTTCCCGCGCTCCAGATCGCCTATGTGGGCATCGCCGCAGAGGGGGGCAAAGCCCATCTGCTCACCCGCGTACTGCAAAACCGAAAGGTGATCAAAGAGGAGAAGCGGGAGTTTGAGTTTCCTGGCGGTCAGCCCACCTCCCAGATGCTGGACTACCTCCACCGGATTAACCGCCAGCACACCTACGCCTACACCGCCACACTGCTCTCAAGCATCAACCAGGGGGCGGTTCCCAGCTGCGAAAAGAGCTTCTTTCATAAGCTCGGTATCGACACCGATCGTATCGTCACCGTCAGCAAAGAGGGGCAGTGGAGTA
>PWVP01000077.1 GCA_003561815.1 Campylobacterota bacterium
AGGCGCCAAAGGGGCTCTTTAGGGCCCGATCGACTAGAAGCTGATCAGCCACAAGCCGCTCAATCTCAATCTCCCAGAGCTGAGAAAACCCCCATTTTCGCACATCCAGAGCGATCACCGACCCCTCGTGAAGCGGCAGACGGCACGAGAGGATGGTGGTGGCCATCCCCGGCGGGGAGAGGGCGATCAGGTTGTTGGGATCCAGATGGAGGTTGAAGACCGCCGAAGGGGGGTGGGGCAGATGGGTGGTGGCTATAAAACGCGCCATCTTAGCGCCCCCCCATGGGGTGGCCCGGCCCACCGCCCGCCTGGTGGTGGGGGTGGCGATACTCGGTTTTGCCGTGGAAGTAGACAAAGGTACCCACCACCAAAGCGGCCACCGATAGCCAGACGATGAGACGAACCATTCCCCGCTCCTTAAACTCTGATTAGCTTATTGTAGCAGTTTCACGCCTCGATCGCCAGATCGCCAAGCCGCTGGGCGACGGGAAACTCCGGATAATCCTTAGCCCGCAGCACCACCTGGGCCGCTGTGGCACTATCCTGATTGAAGACCAGCGGGGCGAGGAAGTTGACCACCGACTCGCTACCGGGGCTTCCCAGGGCTAAGATGTTGTAGATCATAATCTGGCTTTCGGGGGTGATCTCAAGCAGGGTCTGCATATTGACCGGCAGGTCAAAGGAGTACTCCCGCACGCTATAGGGGTTTAGTAGCGTAAAGGTGATGCCGCTATCGCCCTCATCGTGAAGATAGGCGGTGTGATCGTCCACCTTCTCTAGCCGAACCTTCTCAATCTGCTCGAAACCTAAAATGGGGGATTTTAGGGTGAAAACCATAACTCTTCTCCTTGTGTTGTTGGGATTACTGCAGTAGCCGCAGGACATGCTGCTGGATAGCGTTGGCCTGGCTGAGGGCATAGCTGCCCGATTGGGCCAGAATGTTCTGTTTGGAGAAGTTGGCACTCTCTTCACCAAAATCGACATCCCGAATCCCCGACTCGGCCGCCTTGACATTGACCTGGGTGACGCTGATGTTGTTGAGCGTCACCTCCAGCTGAAGCTGCACCGAGCCGATATCCGAACGGATCCGGTTGAGCAGCTCGATGGCCGACTCGGCGATATCCATCACCACCATCGCCCCCTCACGGGTGGTCACGCCAGCGCCGAAGTTCTCATCGGCGTCGTCATACTGAGAGGCGTTGGCAAACCCGCCGGCTGACTGGATATCATCTTTGCTGAAGATGCCGGTTACCATTCTGAGGTTGTAGTTGCTCTGGTACTGGTTGAGGTGGTTCTCGAGCGCGCCACCGGCCTGATCCTCCACGACGATATCATTGGCGGCGGTGTTGATGAGCGTCAGACGGCCAAAGTTGGCGTGATCATCGGCCAGTCCGGTGGCCGCTTCGTGTGTGCCCCCCAGCTCGATGCCGCGCCCATCGACGGCGGTGAGGTTGAGCCGCCCGGAGCTGTCCACGCTGGCGATCACACCGGTTTCGGTGGTGTAGCTGTTGATGGCGTTGCGCAGGTTGCCGTTGCGATCGGCGTCTTCGACCTCCACATCCCCAATCACGATGCCATTAATGCTGAGCGCTTCGATGGAGCCGTTTTGGATCGGGTGTTCGCCGGTGGACTGGGTGTGGGCGGTTGCGCGGATGCCGCCGAGCTGATCGGAGTTTTTATTGACCGTCTCGGCCAGGACACCGATACCGGTTCCAGCACTCGAGGAGATCACCACGCTCTCAAGCTGGATGTTCTGGCCGTTGACCACGAAGTTGAGCTGGCTCTCACCCGAGGCGTCGATATTGGTGGTGGTCTCACGGCGAACGGAGCCGATCTTATCCGAGCTGGTGGCCCCGATCGAGGCGCGGATGGTCTCATTGGAGTAGGCGCCCACCTGAAACTCTTTATTGGTAAAGCTGCCTGAGAGCATCTTCAGGCCGTTGTAGGAGGTCTGAAACGCGATATTATCCAGCTGCTCGATCAATCGGATCACATCCCGCTGGATCGCCGCACGGGAGTCGGTACTCTGGGTATCCTGGGCAGCCTGGGCGGCTTTGGTTTTGATGTTGTCCAGAATCTTAATCTGCTCATCCATCGCCTTATCGGCCACACCGATCATGCCGATGGCGTCGTTGGTGTTGCGGATCGCCTGCCCAAGCGCGTTGGCCTGGCTTCTGAGGCTATCGGCAATCGCCATGCCGGAGCTATCATCGGCCGCCTTATTGATCCGCAGCCCCGAGGAGAGCCGCTCAAGCGACTTGCTCATTTCGCGGCCGGTTGCGGCGCTGTTTACGGTGGCATTCATCGCACTGATGTTAGTATTAATAACAAAACTCAATCGGCACCCCTTGGCAGACTAACTGCCGGAGTAAAAGCAAGGGGTGTTCCATATTAAGAGGGGGATCGTGAGAGGGTTCTGGCTTATGGCGCCGCTGGTGGCGCTACTGCTGATTGGATGTGCGCCCAAAAGTGGCGTAAGCTTTGATGCGGCCACGATGCCGCAGGTGGCCCAGCCGCCGCTACACAGTTCGGCCATCTACCGGCCGGTGGGGTGGGAGGCGCTACCCGGCTGGCGGCGTGACGATCACGCCGAGGCGCTCAAAGCCTTTTTGCGAAGCTGTGAGGCGATGGATCGCGATCCGCGCTGGCAGTCGGTGTGTCGGGCAGCCCGCGAGGTGCCCGAGGGCGATAGCGTGGAGGCGCGCCTCTTTTTTGAGACCCGCTTTATGCCCTATGAGGTGGTGGGCGATGGCCACCGAAGTGAGGGGCTGATTACCGGCTACTACCTGCCGGTTTTACAAGGAAGCCGCACCCCCTCGGTCCGCTTTGCGCACCCCATCTATGAGCGCCCTGACGATCTGGTGCGTATCGATATCCGGGCGTTTGGCCCCGAAAAGCGCCGTCCCCTTCGCGGGCGGCTGACCGATGAGAAGCGGGTGGTGCCCTACTACTCGCGCGCTGAGATCGACGGCCCCAATCGACCGCTTGCAGGGAGCGAGATTGTCTGGGTGGACGATCCGATCGGGCTCTTTTTTCTGCATATTCAGGGCTCGGGCTTTGTGCAGCTGGAGGATGGCTCCTTTATCCAGGTGGCCTACGCCGAGCAGAACGGTCACGGGTACCATCCGATTGGCCGCTATCTGATGGAGCGGGGCTATCTGAGCCGTGAAGAGGTCTCCATGCAGTCGATTCGCGCATGGCTGGAGGCCA
>PWVP01000019.1 GCA_003561815.1 Campylobacterota bacterium
CTATTATTTGACCATCAGGACTGAACACAGCCTGCCAGCAGCGATCGCTATGCCCATTCAAAACTGTAATTAGAGTACCGTCTCGCTTCCAGAGTTTGATGGTTTTATCCCGACCAGTCGAGGCGATCATGTGACCATCAGGACTAAATGTGACACTTTTTACGTCGTCGAGATCTGATGACAAACGATTATATTCAGCAGTGCCGTAAACTGCTTGCTGCAAAACAGAATCAATCTGAGTTTTAGTCTTTACATCTACTCCGCCTAATATCTGCGATTTTTTCTGTGTTCGAATGGCTTCGATCATGGCGTCTAACCGATTATTTGAAACAAAAAGTGCATCTGACGATGCACTAAGTGCTCTGATTTCATTAATGGCGGCATGTTGCCATCCCCACCATGCGATGCCAGTTAAAGTCAACGCTATCAGCAGACCCGTCACCAAACTAGAAGTGATGACCTGTCGCCTGCGCCTGCGCTGTCTGATCTCTTGCTCCTGCATCGCCAAACTGCGATGAATAAACGCCTGCTCCTCTGGGATCAGCTCATCCTGACGATGATCAAACCAGTCCTTCGCGTCCCACAATCGCTTACCACTTAACAGCCCCTCATTTTCCCGGTCATGGTGCTCCCACTGTCGCTTGGCCCGCCGCAGATCCTCCCGCCAGCGCAGAAATTCCTCATCGGCCTGTAGCCACCGATCTAGCCGTCCCCAACTGCGAATCAATGCCTCATGGGCCACCTCCACAGTCTCTGTCCCGGTTAACTCATTCCGGCTGGTCACCACCAAGCGATTAGAAGCTAATTGCGACACTAAATCCCAATTGGCTTCTCCCACCTCGTTGCGGGTCGCCAATCGCCGACTGGCCTCAGTCCCGGTTCCCGGCTCTATCAACTGCAAAAATATCCGCTCTGCCCGCTGTT
Source organism: Campylobacterota bacterium (assembly GCA_003561815.1). Taxonomy (GTDB): domain Bacteria; phylum Campylobacterota; class Campylobacteria; order Campylobacterales; family SZUA-545; genus CSSED11-302. Next base: position 925 of record PWVP01000019.1, read on the forward strand.
GATCTTTCAGGGACAGGTCGGCATAGACCTGCTCCGCATGGTTAGCCAAGGCGGCTTCCACCCCGCCAATGGCTTCGTAAGCCTGGTGGGTCAACCAGCCTGCGGCCTGGTTGGCCCAGAGCTGGGTCAGGGCAAATTCTAGCAGGGGCAGTCGCCCGGCATGGCCCCAGGTCGCCTGAATCAGGCGATTGGTCAACCCCGACTCTAACTGCACCTGCCTTTGAGCTGCGGGTTGGGCGATCGTCGTCTGCAACTCCTCCCGACTCATAGGCCCCAGGTTATACACCGTAGACTGAAGGGCATCACTAAACCGCCGATCTGACAGGGCATAGCCATAAAAGTCGGCCCGCAACGTCAGTAGCAGGGTAAACCCCGGTGCCAACTGCACCGCCTCCAGCAGACCCTCTAAAAACGGCTGCCGGTCTACCTCTGGGCACAGGGTGTAGAGTTCCTCAAACTGATCCACAATCAGCAATAGCCTGGTGCCCCCAGGCCCCTGATATAGCCGCTCAATCTGGCCGCAGAGCGCATGGGGGTTGTGTTGCATCTCCACAGCCAGCTCTAGCACCCGCAACCGGAATGAGTGGTCTTCCTGCCGTTTGACCTGAGGTAGCCCCACCCCCTGGGCCGTTACACAGTCCACCAGGGCCTCAGCTAGGGCATCAAAGGGCTTAGTTCCGGGTCGAAAGGAAATAATTTGCCAGGCAGTCGGGCCTGGGGTGTGCCGCAGGTGGGGCACTAAACCAGCAAACACCACCGAAGACTTACCGCTGCCAGAAGGGCCAACCACTGCCACCAAGTTCTGGCGCTTCACCGCCGTGATGATCTCCTGCGTTACCTGCTCTCGACCAAAAAACAGGGGGGCATCTTTTTCTTGAAAGGCAAATAACCCCCGGTAGGGGCAGGGCACCACCCCGCCCAACTCTAACCAGGTTGGCGGCTCCACCGACGGGTTCTGACACAGCACCGGTAGCCAAGATGCCCCAGGAAACTCATCTTCTAAGCCCTGAAGCCGCTGCCGCGCCTGGCGCATGGCCTCATATAGCGGCAATTGCTCCCCCGCAAAGGCCGCCAAAAAGTACTGCAAAAACGCCTGGGCCACCCGGTTGGGCACCGGTTCCCGCATCACAATCACCTGGGGGATCTGCAATCTCCCCAGCGCCTGGGCCAGCCCCACCCCGTCACAGGAGTTAAAAATGGCCAGTTGCAAACCATTGTCAATGGCTACCTTCAGGGCTTCTTCTAACTGTTCGATGGTCAAACTGTTGTGGGACGGGTTTTCGTTGATATATATCCGTCCGGTCTGACTCTCGTTTTGGCCCTCCGTTTGGCTATGACCCGCAAAAAACAGCAGATCCCACCCGGCCTTATCCCACAGGGCCTGGTTAAACTCCTGACGAGACGGGGTAACTAGAAACTCGACCTCAGCGTTCGGTAAGGCCTGGAGCGCCTGCCGTTCGGGCTCTACATCAATGCCCCGGCGATCGCCTATAATCGCCAAAATTCTGACCTGTTGTTTGTCTGACCGGGGGCGTGAAGCTCTGCCCCGCTTATACTCTGGTCGGCTCAGGGCCATTTCGGCCCTGGGGTAATTTTGAAAAAAGTCCCAACAGTGCCAGGGCAGTCGCAGCAGGGGATCGCTATCGGTTTCAACAATCATCCGGATTTCATCGGTGGGGTTGAGGTGCGATCTAAGCTGCCGCTCAACAGTTAACAACCCTTCAGAGGTGAGCCAGGCATTCACCGCCTGCTTGAGTTGTCGACTAAGGCCGTCAAGACTATCTAGGGAAACATTGGTCACCCCCCCGAGATCAATCTCTAGCCCACTCCCATCCATGGCATCCGGTGGCTGACGCAGCATCAACCGATTTGTGCACAATTGGTAGGTCAACTGCCAGGTGCGATAGAGATCTGCCAACACTGGGGCCGGGGGCAGACGCCCCACAAACTGCTCTGGCCGCAGATGGGGCTCCGTCCACAACCTCACCGCGATATAGGGAAAGCCCTGGGCTAAATCCCCACTTCCCAAATTGACGACGACGGTTTTGCTCATTCTAAAGTTCAAACCCTTCTCTGACCCTGATGTCATTCAAACTAACTTCAATGCTGAAGCTGGTTCCTGGTTTACCTCTAAATGGCTTGAGCTGAATATAGTTGTCCTGCTCTCTAGATTCAACCGCCTGCAATACTTTGTCGTCTGCGTTCGATAACAACGTCAATTTCAAGAGCGGGGGTAAAATCTGCGCTCCCCCTGCCGGTAAAACCTGGGCACCCACTCCA
>PWVP01000044.1 GCA_003561815.1 Campylobacterota bacterium
ACAAACTTCCCCGCCACCAGCTCCGGATCGAAGTCGTTGTTGTAGATATCCAGCGCGGAGATGTAGGGAAAGGTCTTGCCCGGCCCGCGGTAGTTGACAAAGAGCCGCCCGAAGCGATCGGTGGGCACCTCCAGATCGCCTATCACCAGCTTCTCCACCCCAATCTGCGGATCGTGCTGCACCGTCACGCGGCCCGACTCATGGGCGATGCGCACCATCTCGGTGGCCAAAGAGGGGTAGACCACATCATCATACTTCATCACCAGCGGCACATAGCGGATAATCGAATCCTCATCGGGGATGGTGTTAAAAAAGCCGCTGGAGAAGGCGTTGTCCTGAATCTCGGGGATGTTGAGCACCGGACGGTAGGGGCGCAGCAGCAGATCCCGTTCGCCAACATTTCGCTCCACGAAGATCGCTGGAATCATCGGCCCCCAATCGGGCTCAAGATCGTCTTCTTCCATCATAAAGACATAGCCCGCGATCGTCGGGGTGGTGGCGATGGTCTCGGCCAGGATGAGATCGTAATCGGGCACATGGAGCTGATCGTCGATGCCCAGCTGGCGCAGCACGCGCGCAGGCGAGGAGTTATCCGGCTCGGCAAACACCACATCCAGCCCGATAATCCCGACACCGGCGTTGGTGAGGTTCTCAAGCACCTGGGCCACCTTGTGCCGCTCCCAGGGCCACTGCCCCAACTCTGAGAGGCTCCGCTCATCAATATCGACAATCGCCACCAGACCGCTGGGCTCACTCTCCCCCCGGGCCAGAAAGAGCATATCGCGTATCTGGCTATCCATCGTCGTGTACTGCGCAGGCAAGAAGAGGTAGCCGCCAATCATCAGTGCCGCGACGAGAAAGCCCTGGCTGAGCTGCAGAAAAAACTTCTTCATGCCGTCTCCTCGCAGGCATCGCTAAAGCGATCGCGAATCTCCAAAATCGCATCGAGCCGCTCAAAAAAGGCGTCACACACCTTCGGATCGAAGTGCTCACCGCGCTCCTCTTTAAAGAGGTTGAGAATCTTCTCCAGCGGCCACGCTTTTTTATAGACCCGATCGCTTCCGAGCGCATCAAACACATCGGCAATCGCCGTAATCCGGCCGAAGGTATGGATCTCCTCGCCCTTAAGCCCTCTGGGGTAGCCCCGACCATTCCACTTCTCGTGGTGCTCGTGGGCGACGATCGCGGCGGTTTTGAGGATGCGGCGGCGGGAGTTTTTCAGCATCTGGTACCCCACTGCCGCGTGGCTTTTCATGATCTCAAACTCCTCATCGGTGAGCTTGCCCGGCTTTTTAAGCACCGCATCGGGGATGCCGATTTTGCCGATATCGTGCATCGGACTGGCCATGCGCAACAGCTCCGCCTCGGCCTCATCCATCCCCAACCCCAGCGCCAGGATCCGGGAGTACTCCGCCACCCGCTTGACATGGTTTCCGGTCTCTTTGGAGCGGCTCTCGCCCACCTCGGCCATGGTGAAGATGATCTCTTTTTGGGTATCCTCAATCTCCTGATGGAGCATCGCCGACTCGAGCGCATTGCCCGAGTAGGTGGCCGCCAGCTTCAGGTGCTCAAGATCCTGCTGATTAAAGGCCGCCTCGCGGGTCATTTTATTGATCGCCTGATAGGCGCCCATCAGCTCGCCCTCGTTATTGTAGATGGGCAGTGCGATGATATTTCGGGTGTGATAGCCGGTCTTTTTATCCACTTCGGGGTTGAAGCGATCGTCGCTGTAGGCGTCATTGATAATAATCTCTTCGCCGCCTTTGATGGCGTGGCCGACCACCCCGGCATCAGAAGGGATACGAATCGGTGGAATCCCGTGGGCCACCTTCGTCCAGAGCTCACCACTGCCCTCATCCAGCAGCCAGAGGGTGCAGCGATCGGCCACCACCAGCTCACGGCCCAGATCGGCCATCAACATCAGGATGCGATCGACCTCTTTTTCATTGGAGATGCGGGCTACGAAATCAAAGATCACCTTTAGCATCTGCTCCGGGCGAAGCTCCTCTTTGTAGCTTAGCTTCTTCTCAAACTCATCGTTATAATCGTGCATAATCCCGCCTCAGGTGGTTTGACACTCCTGCTGGCACTATTCTATCGGCTATCGGGTTAAAAAAGGGAAAGATTTAAGGAGTTGCCCCCTGTGACCATCCAGGGATGATCGAGGGGGCGGGCGGCTAGAGGCGCGCTTCGTAGCGACGCATCATATAGAGGCGTTTGAGCTGCTTTTTGCGTGCAGCGATTTTCTGCTTCTTCTTCTTCTCGACATTGGACTCGAAGTATTTGCGCGCCCGTGCTTCGGTGACGATCAGGTTGCGATCGACCTGTTTTTTGAAGCGGCGATACGCCTCATCAAAGGTCTCGTTCTCGCGAACTTTTACACCCGGCATTTGACATCACCCACTTTCTGCCCATATCTCAACTGGAAAACCCACAGCGCATTCGAGGGGTTTTTAGGCTGGCGGATTGTACCCTTTTAGGCTTAAATCCGGCTGGGGCGCGTGATGCGGATCTTTAACCCCCTGCGCGCTATAATCGCTCTCTTTCATGCAACTCTCCCACACCAAGGCGGATTAATGACCCGATATATTGTCGTCACCGGTGGCGTGCTCTCCAGTCTGGGCAAAGGCATCACCAGTGCCAGCATCGCGGCCCTTTTGCGAAACAGCGGCCTGAAAGTCTCCATGCTCAAGATCGATCCCTACATCAATGTCGATCCCGGCACCATGTCGCCGATCGAACACGGCGAGGTGTTTGTCACCGCCGATGGCGGCGAGACCGATCTGGATATCGGGCACTACGAGCGGTTCATCCACTCCACCCTCTCCAAAAAGAACAACTTCACCACCGGCCAGGTCTACTCCACGGTGATCGAGAAGGAGCGGCGCGGGGACTATCTGGGCAAAACCATCCAGGTGGTACCCCACATCACCGAGGAGATCAAACGGCGCATCAAACTCGCGGGCAAAGATCAAGATGTGCTCGTCGTCGAACTCGGCGGCACGGTGGGGGATATCGAGGGGCTGCCTTTCTACGAAGCGGTACGCCAGCTCAAACACAGCCTCAAGCATCGGCTCTACAACATCCATGTCACCCTCGTGCCCTATATCGCTGTGGCCGACGAGCTCAAGACCAAGCCGACGTAGCACTCGGTGCAGGAGCTTCGCCGCAGCGGGATCACCCCCG
>PWVP01000001.1 GCA_003561815.1 Campylobacterota bacterium
AAGATATTTCGGAGCTGAGTGCCTACCGGTTTTACACCTTCACGACCGATGAGGCGGGCACCTATACCATTACTGTTGATAACATTTCCTGGGATGCACGGGTCGGACTGTTTTTGCTAGAGACGCGGGAGGTTGATGGGCGAAACCGAGAAGTGCTGATTCAGGCCGCCAACACATACGACCAAGAGGGGGCTGAGCTCTCCTATGCGCTCGAAAGCCACACGCGCTACCACTTTCGGATATATAACCGAGAGTGCCACAGCGACATGAGTGCGTCTTACGATATCGAACTTAGCGCACCCACCCTCTAGCGCATCATCCGGCTGGCAAGCTCCGCCACCCGGTAGCTCGGATCGTGCTGCTCTAAGAGCGCCTGCGCTTCGGGCAGCAGTCGCATCACATGATCGGCATAGTCGGGGTTAAAGGGGCAGTAGATCGGCCCCACAAACTCAATAAAGCGGCGCGGATCGTGGGCGTACTGGCGCCACCCCTCATAGGGGCTGCGATCAAGAAAGTACCAAAACCCCGCCAAAAAATCCTCGATCGAGTCAAATTTGCAGTAGTCATCCACCCCATCGCTGGCGCGGTAGCGCACACTGGAGGCGAAGCCGTTCATCTCGGGGCGGTATTTTAGCCCCCCGAAGTTGTAGTGCTCGCGCGCCAGATCCGACTGTGCGCGGCCCGATTCGAGCAGCATCATCGCCAGCGTCACCGCCCGCAGATTCTCAAACTCGATCGGCTTTTGGGCATAGGTGGCGCTCAAGCGCGCGAGCAGCTCTGAGCCCTTTTGGGGCCTTACTGTGGCGGGTTGTGGCGGTGAGGCGGGCGGTAAAACCGCGCTGGCATAGAGGGGGGCACCGAAGGGGCGCGGATTGGGATCCTGGAAATTTATAAAGCGATCGGCACATAAATTCACACAAACTACACAAACAACCCCTAACATCCGTACCACACGCACCTCCTGAAGATTTTGCTTTATAGCACTGGGTGCGATTAAGCAAAAAGAGTGCCAATGTCAAAGCCACATTTGACACAAGGGCCAAAATCAGGTAGGGTGTGAACATACCCAAAAGAAAAAGGAGTCTTTTAGTGAGACATCAAATCTGGACCAAAGCGGCCGTCGTCGCAGCACTTCTCGGACTGGGCGCAACCGCCGCCTTCGCACAGCCTCAGCAGCAGCAAATGCAGATGCAGCAGCAGGAGATCAGCACCGATTTTAGCCAGCAGGAGCTGACCGCGTTTGCCAAAGCCGCCATTGAGATCAATGAGATCAATGTCGCCTACCAGGAGGAGGCCGCTGCGCTTCAAGAGAGCGATCCGCAAAAAGTTCAGGAGCTTGGCGAGCAGGCCAACGCCCAGATGCATGAAGCGATTGTCGATCAGGGTCTGGATGTGCAGCAGTACCAGCAGATCGCGATGGCCGCTCAGGCGGATGAGCAGTTTCGCCAGAAGCTGATGAGCGTTATGCAAGAGATTACCCAGTAACGCCTCCCCTATAACACGCGCTCGCACTCCTGTGCGGGCCGTGTCGATTCATACCCCAGCATTCTAACCACCAACTGACATTCTAAAAAATGTTTCGACATCGCCATGTCGATTCATTTTGCGCTTTTAATCAAAAGCTGCTAAGATACCCATGCTCTTGAACGAAAGGGGGCAAAATGCGTGTTGTGATGACCGGTGCGAGCGGCTTTGTCGGTACTGCCTTGCGCGAGGCCCTTGTGGCCAAAGGGCATGAAGTGCTCACGCTCAATCGCGCAGACTACCAGCGATCGCCCCAGGAACTGGCCGAGAAGATCGAAGGGTGCGATCTGGCGATCAACCTCGCGGGTGCCACGATCGCCACACGCTGGAGCAGCGCCTATAAAAAGGTGCTCTACTCCAGCCGGGTCGAGACCACCCGCGCGCTGATTGAGGCGTTTAAAGCGTGCCAGAAAGCGCCATCGATGCTCATCTCCACCTCCGCGGTGGGGCGGCTAGATAGCAGCGATCGCCACGATGAGAGTGCGCGTGCCTACGCCACTGACTTTCTGGGCGAGCTGACAGCCGACTGGGAGGCCGAGGCGCTAAAAGCCGAGGCGCTGGGTACGAAGGTGCTGATCTTTCGCTTCGGCGTTGTGGTGGGCCCCGGCGGGATGCTTGAGAAGATGCTGCCGCCGTTTAAACTCGGCCTGGGGGGCAAGCTCGGCAGTGGCGAACAGATGGTCAGCTGGATTCACCGTGACGATCTGATTCGCGCCTACCTCTATGCGATCGATAAACCGCTTGAGGCGGGGGTCTACCACCTCTGTGCGCCCCACCCGGTGAGCAATGCCGAGCTGACCCGCGCTCTAGCAGCGGCGCTTAAGCGGCCCGCCTTTATGACCGTGCCGGCTTTTATGATAAAGCTGCTTTTCGGAGAGGGGTCACAGGTGATGCTTAGCGGCCAGCAGGTCATCTCCACGCGCCTCAAAGATGCAGGGTTTGTGTTTGACCATCCGACGATTCAAGAGGCGATCGAAGCCACATTAAATAAAAACAAGGAGTGATTCCATGCTACGCGTACTGATTGTTGATGATGAGGAGCTGGGCGCAGAGCGTCTGGCCGAGCTACTAAAAGAGTCTGGAAGCGCACGCCGCATTACCGTGGCGGGAAACTACCAGGAGGCGCTCAAAGCGGTTAAAGAGGAGCACTTCGATGTCGCATTTCTCGATATCGAGATGCCCGGCATGAACGGCCTGGAGCTCTCCACCCGCCTGATGAGCAAAAACCCCAAGCTCTTCGTGGTCTTTCAGACCGCACACGAGGAGTATGCAAAAGAGGCGTTTGATGCGGGCGGCGTGGGCTACCTGCTCAAGCCGGTTAGCGCGCAGGATGTGGATAAGGTGCTCACCCGCGTTAGCGCCTACCGCAAAAACACCCCTGAAGAGGTGCGCCTGATGGGTAAACACGAAGGGCGCTACCTGCTGCTGCGCCCTGATGATCTCTTCTATGTCAAAGCAGAGCTGACCGAGGCGATTTTGCGCTCTAAAGATGCCAATTCACGCATCCGCCGCAAAATCTACGAGCTCGAAGAGCTGCTTGCACCGCACGGCTTTTTCCGGGTGCACCGCTCCTATCTGGTCAACCTCAACAAGGTGCGGGATATGAAGGTGGTTGAGCAGAGCAAGTTTCAGATCCACTTCAACGACATCGATGATGTGATCACCTCCAGCAAAGATGGCGCGAAGATGCTGCGCGAACACCTCGAGACCAAAGCGAGCAAGCACGCTTAAAGGCTTAATCTCAACCGGGAGAAGACGGCTCCCGGTTGAAAAGCATGCGAAGGGGCGAGAGCAGAAGCGGCGGAATCGCCACCTGTAGCTCGCCTCGGAGCTGATCACACAGAAGCTTCTGAAGCCAGGGCTGGCTGGCCCGAATGCTATCGGCACAGAGTAGCGGCTGAGCGCGGCTCTCATCCACCCGGCAGCCTATCAACTCTACCCACACCATCCCCTTACGCCCCACCGGCACCAGCTTAATACAGACCGATCGGCGATCGGCATCAAACTCCAGGGCACTCAGGCGACCATAGGACGCCAGCCGCGCGGCCAGGAGGCGTTCGAGTAGTTTGAGAACCGATGCGGTGCTTAGCTCTATTGTCATGGCGCCATTGTATAATAGTCCCCATGAATGAGTTTGAACGAATCGAACACTGGACCAAGAGCCTGAATCAAAAAGATGAGAGCATCAAAGTACCCATCGGGGATGACTGCGCACTGGTGGAGAGTGGCGGCCTCAAGCTGCTTTTGAGCAACGATGAGCAGATCGAGGGGCACCACTTCAAACGCCACTTCCCCCCTAAAGGGGTCGGTTTTAAGCTGATCGCCTCCAATGTCAGCGATATCTACGCCTGTGGCGGCACCCCGCTGTGGGTCAATCTCGCCATCGCCCTGCCCCCTAAGCTGCCCGAAGGGTGGATGCTCAGCTTCTACGAAGGGGTTTCCAGTGCCTGCGAGCGTTTCAAGCTCAGCATCACCGGGGGCAACACCGCCGCAAGCGACACGCTCAGCCTGGGCGCTTTTATCGTCGGGCGGTGCGATCGCTTTATCGCGCGCCGTGGTGCCAAGCCCGATGAGCGGCTGATGCTGACCGGACCGCTCGGCGAGAGCCGTGCCGGGCTGGAGCACCTGCTTGCTGAGCGCGCCATCCAGAGCGAGACGGACAACGCCGTGGTCAAAAGCCACCTCTACCCCGATCTGCCCAGCAAGCTGGTCGCTTTCATCGCCGAGCACGCCACCTCCGCTATCGATATCAGCGACGGTTTAGCGGGGGATTTGGGGCACCTGATGGCCCAAAGCGGTGTCGGGTTTTTAATCGAAGAGCCCGAGGCGCTCTATAGCCCGCATCTGCTGGAGTACTGCCGGCAGGATGGCAAGCGGGCTTTGAAATACGCGCTCTTTGGGGGGGAGGATTATCAGATCGCCTTCACGCTGCCCGAGTCACAGGTCAAAAAGGCGCAGAGTCTGGGGGCCAGCCTGATCGGGCGCGCCACCGATACCCAAAAGCTTCAGATCCACGGGCCTAAAGAGGCGCTTGAGCTGCCCGCCAAGGGGTTTGTTCACTTCTAAAGCGCGGCAACCTTCAAATGGAACTCTTTTTGCTCGGATGGGCAAAAGGAGTTTGCCATGGTTGTCTCATCCGGAGTTGCCGCCGGTGGCTACGATCACGCCTTCGCCCAGAGCCGTACCGCAATGGCGCCCTCACCGCAGACAAGCCCCTCTGTCGATGCACCCGCTGCGGCACAGAGTAGCGTGCCTGCTGCTTTTCACAACCCCTACCCCCATGTACCCGATCGGGTCTATTTCGCCTTCGAACAAGCCGCACAAGGGGGCGATGCCTGGGTGGCCGATGCGATGAGAAACCGCCTCTTTGAGCAGAGCATGCGCGAAAGCGCGCTTGAGGGCGACTGGATCGAGCGGGCCCGCCTGCTGCGCGAGAGTGCGCTTCAGGCCAAAAACCGCGAAAACATCCAGGAGGCGATCCGCGTACAGAATCTCCAGCTGGCCGGACGGGGTCAGCCCGCGATGCAGCCTGCCGAGGAGCGCGCGCTGGCGATGCGTCTGGAGTCGATGGGGCGATCGCAAGCGGCGTTTGTTGACCGCTTCGAAGCGGCTTTGCAGACAGAATCTCTCGAAGCGGTCGCCTAGAGCACTTGACTTTCCGACTCCTGCTGCGCGAGCACCCCCTCTTTTTTCGCTTCTGGCTGATCTTTCTCTGTATCGACTTCGGTGCCTGGTTTAGCGTGGTGGCGATCTACACCCTCCTGACCGAGTTTCACGCCAGCGCACTCATCATCGCACTGGTGGCCGCCCTGCACTGGCTTCCGGGGGCACTGCAAGCGCCCATCACCGGCATCGTGATCGATCGGGTCAATGCGAAAACGCTGATGGTGGTGCTGATTGCGATCGAGCTGATCACCACGCTGGGTTTTTTAGCGGTGCGCGATAGTTCGCTCATCTGGCTGCTGATGGTGCTGGTCTTCGTGCGAATGGGGGCGGCGAGCTTCTTTTTTACCACCTTTCAGGCGCTTTTGCCCCAGATCGTCGGGCGCGGCGAGGCGCTTAGAAGGGCCAATGAGCTCACCTCCCTCACCTGGTCGCTCACCTTTATCCTCGGCATGGCGCTCGGTGGTCTCGCGGTGGCGGCGTGGGGGACCGATATCGCCTTTTTGCTTGATGCGGTGGTGATCGCTGTGGGTCTGGGGATTCTCTGGGTGCTGGATCTGCCTAAAAAGAGCATGCTCGCTGTCTCATCGGCCTGGGTGCTGCTCAAAGAGGGGCTCGCCTACTTGCGCCAAAACCGCCCCATCGTAGGCTATATCCTGCTCCACTCGCTGGTGGGGCTGACCAGTTTCGATGCGCTGGTCACACTGCTGGCCCAGCACCACTACTCGCCGATGATCGCTATCCCGATCGCGATCGGAATGATCAACGCCATGCGCGCTCTGGGGCTCTTTATCGGCCCCTTTATCTTCCGCCGTTTTCAGGATGAGCGGCGGCTGATTTTGTGGCTGCTTATCGGCCAGGGCGCGGCGATCTTTCTCTGGGCGGGGCTGCAGTTTGACTTCACCCTCTCGATGATCGGGCTCTTTTTTACGGGGCTGTTTACCACCACCCTCTGGTCGGCCACCTACAGCCTGATTCTGCGCCACAGCGATGAGGCGATGACCGGCCGCGTGGTCGCCTATAACGACATGGTGTTTTTAAGTATGAACGCCTTTACGGCGCTCTTTATCGGGGTGCTAGCGGGAATGGGGGTAGCGCTGGCGGTTATCACAGCGCTGATTGGGAGTTTTTTCTGGATAGCGGCGGCCCTCTATGGGGCCATTCGCCGCCGATCCTAGCTGCCGCAGTGGCCGCGCTGCTTCTTCTGCTGGCGCTCGCCGCAGCCGCTCTTTTTGTCGCCACAGCCGCTTCGCTTTTTCGCTTGCGGGCAGTCGCCTTTAGAGCGTTTCTGGCCACACGCAGACTGGCGATCGCCTATCGCTGCCACAAACGCTTCGCGCTGCTCAGGGGTTAAGATGCCGTGAATCTGGCTAAAGAGATTCGCCCGCGCCTCGATCATCACCGCCATACGCTCCTGGTGGGGCGCTACGAAAGCGGCGCGATCGAAGCTGCTCTTCTCAAAGCCGCTCAGCTCGCCACAGCAGCCGCGCTTTTTAAAGTGCTCGCGCATCGCCTCTCTGTGCGCTGCCATCACGCTCTCCATACGCTCCTCCTGCTCGGCTGACGGGGTCACGCTGTAAAACGCCTGCCATAGCCCTTTGCCGCCCTTTTGGCACGCAAAGGCGCTGGTAGATAGCAGGGCTAAGCCCAGGGTCGCTGCGATTAAAAACCTCTTCATGGATGCTCCTTCGGGTATAAGTTTAAACCTCATAATTATTATATCATCTTCAGTGTGTAGCCAATGTGAAGCCTACCACCGGATCGTAAAGCAGCTGCCCGACTCCTCGGTGTCGGCCAGCTGCAGTGACAGGCCGTTTTGTTCGCACAGCTCCCGTGCGATCGCCAGCCCCAGGCCGAAACCGCCCTGGGCGCTATCGAGCCGCTCAAACCGCTTAAAGATCTGCTCGCGCTGCGACTCGGGCACACCGCCGCCCTCATCCTGCACGCTCAGGGTGCGATCCTTTAGCCTCACTGTGATGCGGCCGCCGGTTCTGTTGTATTTGATGGCGTTGCTCAGGAGATTATCCAGGGTCCGCTCCATCGCCTGACGATCGGCCAGCAGCGGCTCATATTCGCCCAGCTGGAGATCCCACACGATCCGCCGCCGTTTGGCCAGCGGCTCAAAAAACGCCACGCGTTGCTCGACAAGCGCCTTTAGATCCAGCTGCTGGGGGTTGCGCGCTGAGCGTTTGGCCAGCAGTGCGTACGCCAGATCGTCGTATATGTGCTTTAGGCTCCTGGCCGCCACACCGATGCGATCGAGCTTTTTCTGATCGCGGGGGCTTAGCGCATGGTGATCGATGGTCTCGGTGCTCATCAAAATCGCTGAAACCGGCGTGGTCAGCTCATGGGTGGCATCTTTAATGAAGCGATCCATCAGCTCGATGGTCTGGCGCATCGGACGCAAAATCAGCCGCGCCAAAAAGTAGGCGATCGCCATAAAGAACCCGAAGCCGCCCAGCCAGAGCAGCAGGATATGAAACCGCAGATCGGCAAACGCCGCCTTATCAACCGGCATCCGCACCGCCAGCAGCGCCGCTTCAGCCTGGGAGGGGAGCTGGCGCACCAGATGGTGATAGCCCGCATCGATAATAAAACGCTGCGTTTTTCCGCCACAATCCAGCGGGGAGGTGAGATCAAAGCCACCCGCGAGCACCCGCCCGCGATCATCTAGCAGCGCCCACTCCACCCCCGATGGGGGGGCCAGCCCCTGACGGAGCATCCGCGTCGCGTGAAAGGCGAGCCGCTCGAGCTCACGCTCTTGCTGCTTGAGAATCAGTGAGCTGTGGTGGTGGAAGTAGCCCATGCCGATGATGCCCAGAAAAAACGAGAGTGAGCCGGCATAAAGCAGCAGAAACTTCACCAGTGTGCGTCGTTCACTCGGGTGCAAGACGGTATCCTATTCCGCGCACGGTCTCGATGCGGTCTTTGCCGATCAGTTTGCGCAGGTTTTTCAGGTGGGTTCGCAGACTCATCTCGCTGGGCTCCTCGCCCAGACCCCAGAGTCGGTCGATGACCAGCTCTTTAGGCACCACGCGGCTGCGGTGCTCGCTTAGAAGCTTTAGCAGCGCAAACTCCTTAGGCGGCAGCGTCATGGGGCCATCGGCCCCCTCTAAGCGGTTGCTCTCGGGGAAAAAGCGAACCCCCTCGCACAGGACAATCCCCTCTTCGCTACGGTGATAAAACCGGCGCTTTAGGAGCGCATCGATGCGGATGAGGAGCTCTTGAAGCTCGAAGGGTTTGCGCAGGTAGTCATCGCACCCGGCCTCAAACCCGCGGGAGAGATCGGAGACATCGTTGAGCGAAGTGAGGAAGATAGCCGGAGCGGCGACACCTCTTTGGCGCAGGCTTTTGAGCAGATCGAAGCCGTTTTGGCCCGGCACCTTCACATCTAAAAGCAGCAGATCGCACTCATTCTCATAGGCCAGATCCGCCGCCTCCTGCGCCTCGATCGCTCCGAGCACCTCAAAATCCGCCTCCTCCAGAAACTCGGTGAGGATATCGTGCAGGGTCGGATCGTCTTCGAGCAGAAGAAGTGTCGCTTTTTTCATGGTGCTATTATGGCAGGGGGTTTGTGAAGGGGGCGTGAAACACGAGCAGTCACTCTAAAATATTTACTGAGCCGAACCCCTGTCTGATTGTAGCTTTTCTCTCATCATAACAGGATCGCCTTTTGGAGGATGTGACGGACAAATGGGTTTTTCAGCTCCCCGAAGTGTTTACAGAAATCTATCCGCAGAAGTCGTAGCTCTTTTTTTGTCAATGTGTCCGATACGATGAGCAGGTCAATATCCCCGCCTCTGCTCGCATCATCCACTCGGCTTCCAAAAAGATATAGCTTGGCACTCGCAGAAAAGCTGTAAAGTCTGTTTTTTAAACCTCCACCTGTTCTGGATCGAGTCTCATCTTTGTGCTCCCGTCACACTATTGGCTCAATTTTGATACGCTAGGGCTGATTATATCACACGGCGATCGGCAGTCGCCATGCCGACGCGCTGCAATTGTGGTACAATAACCGGAGTTATCATAACCAAGGTTATTATCATGAAGTTTTACAACCGCGAAGATGAACTGGCGATCTTATCCAAGGCCGATGGGCTAAAGGCGCGGAGGTCTGTCATGACCATGCTGTTGGGTAGGCGGCGCGTGGGCAAGACGACCCTGGCGCTACACCACCACTCCAAAGACCCCGTGCTCTACTTTTTCGTTTCGAAAAAAGACGAGGCTCTGCTGTGCGAAGAGTTTGCCGAAGAGATCGCAAGCCGGCTTGAGGTCAAGATCTTTGGTCAAATAAGGGGATTTGAGGATATTTTCGGATATTTACTCGAGCTGGCCAAAACCCGGGGCTTCACGCTGGTGATCGATGAGTTTCAGGAGTTTTTCACGGTCAATGCCTCGATCTACTCATCGATACAGAAGCTATGGGATCTGCACAAAGACACCACCCACATGCACCTGATCGCCTGCGGGTCGGTCTACTCACTGATGAAGACGATCTACGAAGACCACAAAGAGCCTCTTTTCGGACGGAGCGACTTCAAGATCGATCTGCAGCCTTTCAAGCCTTCGGTGCTTAGGGAGATCCTCAAAGACCACCGCGCCTACACTCCGGAGAACCTGCTGGACTTTTACATGCTCACCGGCGGTGTGGCGAAATATATCGAGCTTTTTACCCTGCATGGGAGCTTCGGAATGGAGGCCATGATCGACACGATCATCGAGCCCAATTCACTCTTTCTCGACGAAGGTAAAAATAGGCTGATCGAAGAGTTTGGCAAAGAGTACAAGACCTACTTCTCCATCCTCGCGCTGATCTCCGACTCTAAGACTTCGCGCAGCGCGATGGAGTCGATACTGCAGCGAAACATCTCCGGGCACCTGGCCCGTCTGGAAAACGACTACAGCATTATCCACTCTATCAAGCCCATCGGGGCCAGGCCAAACGCCAAGCTCCAGAAGTACGGGATATCGGACAACTTCCTGGGGTTTTGGTTTCGCTTTATCTTCAAGTATCGCTCACTGATCGAAGCGGAGAGCTTCGAGCGACTCAAGGCAATCGTACGCAGAGATATCGACAGCTTTTCGGGTCGGTATCTGGAGAAGCTCTTTATGGAGCTTCTCAAAGAGCAGCAGTGCTATACACAGATCGGCTCTTACTGGGAGCGAAACAACCAAAACGAGATCGATATCGTAGCCGTCGATGAGATCGAGCGCCGTCTGCTCATATGTGAAGTCAAACGAAACAAAAAGAGGCTCAACCGCAACGAACTCATGCTCAAATCAAAAAATCTATTGCAGACTTACAAAGGCTATGATGTGGAGTATAGGCTTTTGTCATTGATAGATATCGAGGCAATCACGCAGGAGGCCTAAGTCCGGTGGCGAGACAGAACCTGCGGTGTTCCTCCCAGCTCGATCTTTTCACGCAACCAATGCTGTCCGGTGTGGACGATCTGCGTTTCGTAGCCGCCTGCCCTAGTCAAATTGTTTTTCCGTTTCAAATTGGATTCTAAGGGACGAAGGTTTCATCGTTTTGATCATAAAAGGCATGGGGTGTAGATGGAGTTTTTCTTCTGTCTCGAAATCTGATGGTGGATTAGTATCGACCTCGAACTTGATTTTGAGAACCTGTCCGGCATGATATTTTTTGACCATATCTTCCGGAGTATTGATCACCAGCAGGTGCTTAACCGTATCTCCCTTGACAAAGGCTGACTGCACGGCGCTTTGGTCTTTGATTTTGGTCTCTACCTGAACCTCAAATCCGTAGGCTTGCAATGTGTTTGAAACCGCCTTTTCGTATTTGCGAAGATCAAAAGACGAATCCGGCTCGATCAGCGAAAAATCCAAATCTTCCGAAAACCTTGGCAGCCCGTAGAGTATTCTCAAAACCCCGCATCACTAAGGGCATAGAGAACAATCTCCTGCAGAATTTCCCTGAGGGCTTCATAGGGGTTGCTTGGGCTTTGAGCATACCTTGCCAGCATGGCGGTGATATGCGGATGTGCATCAGCCATGTTTTGCTCCTTTTTTTAGGGTGGCGGCAAGGGATTGCAGAGCGGGAGAAGAGTGCGCCATGGCGATACGCCACACCAGCCTGGCATCCAGCGCAGCCAGATCGGCCCACTCTATGCGAAGGTCTGACTCCAGGTATTGCGCCATGTCGTTTGGCTTTATGCGGGTGATGCGCTTGTCGGCGGCCACCTTATCGCAAAGCGCCTTTTCGGGTGTGGCTATCAGATAGCCGCCATCTTTGGCATCGTGCTTCCAGTCTATTCCCAGGGGGGATTACCCAACCTTAAGCCATATTAAGCAAATAAGAGATAGAAAATATAGATATTGCATATTTTCTATGCTTGGTTATATTAAAAAATTCTTATTCCCCATGATTTTCCTTTGGTAGAGCCCCAGCTCCAATCTCCCTTGGTTGCGTCCTATTATTAATAGTGATATCTACATTGAGCTATAACAATCAAGTCATCAACTATTTTGTAAACCAATCTATGTTCTGAGGTAATTCTTCTTGAAAAATATCCTTCGTAGTTTTCTTTTAATCTTTCTGGTTTTCCTATGCCATCAGAGTCATTAGGGTTGCGTTTGATATCTTGAATAAGAAGATTGACTCTTTTGAGTATTTTTTTGTCATTTTGTGCCCAATGTTGATAATCTTCCCATCCTCTATCGGCAAACCCGAGTATCATATCTCGATATCTCTTTTAGTATATTTCATACTTTCTATTTGATCAACTGCATCATTTAGCCTATCTCTATTATTTTTTGAAGACAAAAGATACATCGTCTCTTTCATAGCACTGTATTCATCATATGATAATATGACGGCTGATTTATC
>PWVP01000165.1 GCA_003561815.1 Campylobacterota bacterium
CTGGCAGTTTCTGAACTTCTTCAACGACTCAGGAGGTTTTGACATGAGCGGAGGAGCGGCAGCGGTGTTGATCATCCTTGGCCTTCCCTGGCTCATGGGCATGCTCTGGGCCATCGGAAAAGTGGTGGATGCCGTCCTAACGGACCGGCAGCTCAGCCGCGAAGCCGAGGCTGAGCAGGAAGAGCAACTAGAGTCGCGGGCACAGGAGTATGCCCTGGCGTATCAGGCTGAGAAGGCCATGGCCGCGCGGTACTGGGCTGAGACCACTAAGGACAAGCTCGAACGGTATGGCCGGATCAACTACGAGGACCTCCTGGCTCGGGAGAAGGAGATCAACGAACAGGTCGAGGGGCGCTTTGCCGACTCTGAGAAGGTGGCATGGTTTACGCACCTGGCCCAGCAGGAGGGGTTCGACGTCAACCTTATCTTCGACTACTGGCGGGTGCCCCAGATTGAGCTCATGGGCGCCAAGTCCTATATGAGCGTGGACGGCCGCAGGCTGGACAGGCTCAAGGACGAGGAGCTGGCCCAGAGCATTTTCCAGCTCAGGGAGGAGCAGAGACGCCGGCAGGCCAAGGCTGAGGAGGAAGAAGACACGTGAGGGGATTCTGGCGCGAGCTCGGAATAGAAGGACCCGAGCTGGACGAGTTCTGGGAAAAGCAGAGCCTGGAAGGTCTGCACGGAGGCCGCGGGTTCTACAAGAGCATGCTCCAGGATCTGCACCACATGCTTGTGGTCGGTCCTACAGGGACAGGCAAGTCCAAGTTTGCTGAGGGTGTGATCCGCCACTTGTTGCGGCGGCGCGACGCGCCCAGCGTTGTCCTCCTTGATCCAGGAGGGGAGACAGCCAAGGCTGTGGCCCGCTACGCTCTGGAGAACGGGCATGAGCAGCGGACCATCATCATGGATCCTGAACAGGACCAGTGGCACCTGGGGTTCAACCCGCTCAAGCGGGTAAAGGGCATGTCTGTGACCCAGCAGGCCAAGTACATTCAGGAGAGCATTCTGGTGGCCTTGCAGATCGACCAGCGCGACAGCGTTTTCTACATGCCAGTCCTGGAGCAGGTGCTCTTTCACTTGGCTTATGTTCTGATCGAAGCCGGATTGACCATGAACGAAGCTCAGTACCTTCTGAGCTCCAACCCGCATCCTCTAGGCCGGGCGATCGTGGCCAGGTCCCAGAGCCCAGAAGTCCAGCAGTTCTGGACTGATCTGGCTAGCTTTCGCGTGTCCCAGCGCGAGCAGCTCTTGGGCTTGGCCCGGGCGCGGTTGCTCCCATTCTTGGCCTCAGAGGCCATCAGTGGCATGCTTTCCCAGCAGGAGCGAGCCCTGGACTTTTCAGAGATCCTGGAGCGTGGGGGATTGTTTGTCTGCAACCTGGAGGCCGGGTCTCATCTCAACACCCAGGATTCCCGGCTCTTGGCCAACCTGCTCATCGGCTCAGTGGTCAAGGCCTGCTTCTCCAGGCCAGCCAACACTGGCCGGCCCGTGTATCTGTTCATTGAGGAGTGCGGGGAGGGCCTGATCGGCACGGAGATCGGCAAGACCCTGCGGCGAGCCAGGAAACAGGGCTTGAAGGTGATCCTTCTGAACCAAGACGTGAGCTCAATGATGCGGGATAACCCGGTGGTGTTCTGGCAAATCTGGTCCAACACCACGCACAAGGTGGCCTTTGGCGACCTGCCCTTCAGTGACCTCCAAGTCCTGGCCATGGAGTTCTTTGGGGAGGCGCTGGATCTGAAGGAGGTCAAAGAGGAGATCTTCCGGACCTACTTTGAACCTCTGGAAACGACCCGGCCGATTGACGCGTACAGCAAAGGTCAGTTCACGGCCGCTGGCCAAGTGGAAACCGCAGCCATGACCACGGGCCAGGTGTTTGCCGAAAGCGGGGGGTTGCTTTCGGCCCAAGCCCTGCTGCGGTTGCACCAGAGTCACAGCACAGGCCAGGCTCGCTCTTCAAGCAGTGGCCAGAGCTCAGGTTCGAGCCACACCGTGGTCCCTTTCTACGAGCACCTGGAGCGCCAGGAGCTCTCATCCCGGACGTTCTGGTCCATTGAGGAGCTCCTGCACCAGGCGCAGGTGCGCATGAAGGCTCTTGCCAAGCGGCAGGTTGCCCTGAAGCGGCGTGGCCAGCCCGCCCAGTTTCTGAAGGTGCCCTTGGTCAAGGACACCACGCTCTCAGACCGCGGCCACCAAGCGCGCAACGCTATATTCCAGGAATCGGGATTGTATGCTAAACTTGAAGATGTAAAGGCCGAACAAGCCAAGCGTACAGCCGAGCTGGCCAAGGCAGTCACCCTTAAGGAACCCAAGTACAGAGGCTGATGGCAACCTATCGTTCCAAGTTCGAGCGTCCCAAAGGCCCCTTACCGAAGCTGCAGATTCAAGACAGGGATGTCAACATCCTGGAGCTTTGCTTTCGGCATCGCTTCCTCACCTCGGACCAGCTGCACGCCTTGCTCTGCCCGCCAGAGCAGCGCGCCAACCGGCCTCTACGCCGGCGCCTGCAGCTTTTGTGGCTGCACGGGCTGCTCGACCGACCCAAGGACCAGGAGATTCTGCGGGTCAGGGAGGGATTGCGAGACGTGATCTACGCCCTGGGCGTCCAGGGCGCCAAGGTCCTCGCGCAGTACCGGGGCTACGACATTGAAAAGGTTCGGTGGGTGCAGAAAAACGACACCACCACGTTTATGTTTATGAAGCATGCTCTGCTCTCCTCACAGGTATACACCTGCCTGGAGTTGGCTCTAGCGCCAACCGGGGTCAAGCTGCAGGGCTGGCGGCAAGGCCGGGAGATCCATGACCGGGTCATCCGGCCACACTACATCATGCCCGGCGAGGTCAAGGGCGATAATCCAACCATTAGACCCGATGCGATGTTCTCCCTGGTCCATCCTGACGCCAGCCGGCAGTACTTCTTCCTGGAAGCGGACCTGTCCACGATCCGGGAGCGGAATATGCTCACTCGGTTCCGCAAGTACTGGGCGTACTGGGAACAGGGAGGATTTACCAGGTTCGGGATTCCAGAGGACCATGGCTTCCGGGTACTGGTGGTTTCCAACACCGTAGCACGGCGGGAGAACCTGAGGCGCCTCATCCAGGAGGCTGAACCCTGGCGCGGCAAGACCACCATGTTCTGGTTTGCCACAACTGAATGGAGTTTGGAGCA
>PWVP01000268.1 GCA_003561815.1 Campylobacterota bacterium
CGAGACACACCGATCGTTGAATCCATATATCCGGCATCCGATTGAAGCTGCAACACACGAGACACATGTTCTTTCAGTAATAGTTCCATTTTTTCCTCCTTGGGTTTTGGACACTATAATGTAACATGTCTTGTAGCATAATCACTATGCCGAAGAATCAATGCAAAAACAGTGCTATCCCAGGCTTTGCAACTGATTCTTCGGCATAGTCAAAACTTCGTCATAATCAAAGTAGACGCAGTCGGGGACCCCGTGTTTCAGGATGGCTTTTTTAAGCTGTCTACCACGATGGCTTTTGCCAGCGAGGGATAAAACTCACTGTGCAAGATGTAGCGGGTCGCGTCATATGGAAAGCTTTCCATAATGCGTCATCGATGAAGGCAAGCACTTTCTCTTATCCAGCCAGTAGGGTAAACGGCTTATCAAACTCAACACCGTAGCTGTATGCAGAACTGTAGGCGCTGCCGGGGGGGCTTACATGTTCCCGGATCACTTTACCCTTCATTTCCGTAGTCAGGGCGACGCCCTCTTCGCCGGAAAAAAAT
The DNA here is from genome assembly GCA_003561815.1 of Campylobacterota bacterium. GTDB lineage: Bacteria > Campylobacterota > Campylobacteria > Campylobacterales > SZUA-545 > CSSED11-302. Next base: position 546 of record PWVP01000268.1, read on the forward strand.
TCGAAGAAGAGCATCAGCTCGCTCAAGAGGTCCAGGGGCTGTTCCACGAACAGAAGGGCGCCTCCCCTGGAGATATCCAAGATCATCCCCTGCCGGTATTCTTGGTCCTGCCTGTGCAGGAAATATTGGGCTTGCAAACGGGTGGGAATGCGCTTATAGTGCCGACGCTGCAGGCGATACGGTTTTCCCAGCGCTTTCAGGGTATATGTATTCCCCGGCCCTGTTTCCTGTACCTGGGCATCTATGATATAGGGGGCATCCTGTTCCTGGACAATCTCCAGCTCAAATTCATCGCCCCACTTTAGGGCCAAGCCGCTTTCCAGCTCCAGGATGAGTTCATTTTTTTCCGCTTTCACAAGGACTGCGTCCCCGGTAAGACCCTGCTTGATATGCCGCACCTTCACCCGCTGGCCAGGCTTTAAATGCAACATGTTCTCTCCCCTTTCGTTAGCAGTAAGTTCCAGGTAGTCTTGCTAGCGAATCGGCAATACGGCCTTCTAGAAAAATAGATGCTTTTAAACCTTTTCTGGAGGAAAAGCTTACTGCTTAGATCCCGGGTATTCCTTGATCACAGCCAGGGCTCCAAGGCCAGGACTTGTGCTTGATTAAGCTTTCTCCATGAAAACATTGTCATGCAAAAGACTTATCAGAACCAAAGATTTACCACAACCTGGGCATTGTTTCCTGTTCCGGTTGAGCATCCGGAGACGCTTCGTGCCACTCTTCTCACCTGGCAAAATACTTGAAGATCTCCTTCTCCAAACAGTCGATGGTCGCAGGAGATGGTTTCTGCAGCTGTTTAGTGTGGTAATGAAAAAGCTGCTTCCCCGCTTCTAGATGCTGATCGGGGGCTGTGGGGGGCCTTCTTCCTGCTCTCGAAAGAAACGCTCCAGGGATCCGAGGGCTTTTCTCGCAGCAGCCACTCCCGCTCCGTTGAAATAGTCATCCCGACTGAGTTCTCCTTTCAGGTTTTCCAGGCCTTCTTGTTCTGCGTAACAGGCCAGCCAGTAAGCCGGACCTACTTCTTCTTCCCGGATGAGGCTGTAGATCAGGGCCAGTATTTTTCTGTCCAGCTCCCGCGCTTCTTCCGCCTTTAGCCCGGCAGGCGCATGAAACTCAACGCTGGCCAGTCGGTTTTCATCAGCTTCAACCGCCTCCTGAGCCTCCCTTTCCACCGGCCCGTCGGATTCTATTTTAGTGGGGAAAAGGATGCTTTTCCGGGCAGAAGCCACGGCAAATAAACGCCCGAATTCTCCCTCAACCTTCCAAAACAGCTCCACGGCATCGGGCAGCGCCATTTCTTCTCCCTCTGCCAACCTTAGCAGGCAACCAGGGGATGGCTCTTTTCGATGATCTCCCTGCGCAGCGTATCTGTTTCGTCGTCCATGGTGCCCCGGAAAAGAATTTCTCTGTAGGAAGATAGTATTTCCCGAAACGCTTCCAGTTCCACAGGCCGGGGTGAGAAGAAAATACATGGAATTATCACGGCAGCCGCAGGATTTTCCCGGCACGTGGAAAATGGTAATACCAATTTTCCATATTTTCTAATTTCGCCGGGCAAGATGAAATCCCTTCAAGAAAGAAAATATTACTCACAGATAATGACATCGTTTTCTCTTATTCCTTCCGCCTGATACAAACCGCCCTTTCCCGCCAGGCCAGCCAGAGCAGGGCAAAAACACTGCCGCTGATATTGAGTACAACGTCTTCCACCAGCCCGGCGCGGTCCTCGTGCAGGTACTGGATCCCTTCATCAGCAGAAGCGACGAGAATCACAACAATCAACGCCCTGCTGAAGGCCTTGACCGCATTTTCGCGCACCAGCAGCTGCTGGTAGACGATCAGGAAAGCCAGGCCGGCGTAGAAAAAGAGGTGGGCGGCCTTGCGGATCACAAACTGGATCAGGACGTACGGCTCCCGGTAGGTGAGCCAGCCCCCCGCGTAGGGGAACTCCACCCGGGGGAGAAGTGCCTTCAGGTCCTCTTCAGCGATGATGGATTCCATGAACGGCCGCAGGTCTTGCGCCTCAAAGGGTTGGAACGCCAGGTAGAAAATCAGCATCACCCAGGCTGCATAGATGAGAATGGCGATCTTCACGTTGTCGAACGTTGCATGTCCGCTGCCCGGCAGCCCCCGCCTGTGCAATGGATCAGTCCCCCCCGTGGCCTCGCTTACTGCACATGATTTTCATTCCTTAGCCTGCCCCTGCCGGTGTCAGGCAGTGAGGGCGCATTCAATCCGGGCATAAGCAGCGGCGCAGGCCGGTGATGACGCGCTCCTGGTCTTCCGGCGACAGGTTTGAGCCGGAGGGCAGGCACATGCCCTGTTGAAAAAGCCCGTCGGATACGCTCTCCTTGTCCCCGTGGGTGAAGTAGGCGCATCCTCGAAACAGGGGCTGCAGATGCATGGGCTTCCACAGGGGCCGGGCTTCAATATTCTCCTTTTCCAGGGCATCAATAAGTTCGTCCCGGCCGGCTCCGCATTTTGCCGGGTCCACCGTCAGGGCCGTCAGCCAGCGGGTAGCCCGCCCGAAATTTGCCTCGGGCATGAACGCCACCCCTTCCAGCGGGGAAAGCGCTTCAAAATAGCGCTGGAAAACCCCCCTGCGGGCCCTGA
>PWVP01000018.1 GCA_003561815.1 Campylobacterota bacterium
ACGCCCCGCCAGGTACCCGGCCTCACCCGCGCCGTAGCCATCGCCGCCGGGGGCGAACATACCCTCATCCTGAAAGCAGACGGCACCGTCTGGAGCTGGGGTCGCGGCACCTACGGCCAGCTGGGCCGGGGCGCCATCACCACCGCCCGCACTCCCCTGCAGGTCAAGGGGCTCTCCCAGATCACCGCCGTCTCCGCCGGGGACAGCCACTCCCTGGCCCTGGCCGCCGACGGCACCATCTGGGCCTGGGGTTACAACCGGGAAGGCCAGCTGGGCACCGGCACCCCCACCGAGACTTTCCCCCTGGGAGAAACCATCCCCCGGCAGGTGCAGGGCCTGGAAGGCCTCCAGATCACCGCCCTTTCCGCGGGCGGCTTTGCCGGCAGCGCCTTCTCCCTGGCCGCTGCACCCCGCCAGGAAATCGTCCTGCAGATTGGCAGGCCCGAGGCCCAAATCGGCACCCTCGACCTCTACGCCTGGGGCGACAACCACTACGGCCAGCTGGGCGACGGCACCCGGGACCTGCAGCCGCTCCCCGTCCGGCTCCCCCTCGATCTCACCACCACTGCCACCCTGGACGTGGCCCCCTTTATCGAGGCGGACCGCACCCTGGTCCCCCTGCGCTTCGTCGGTGAAGCCCTGGGCGCCCGCTTTGCATGGGACGGCGCAGAGCGCCGCGTCACTTTCACCCGGGACGACCAGGAAATCACCCTCTGGATCGACCAACACCAGGCCCTAATCAACGGCCGGGCAGTGGAACTGGATGTCCCGCCCCGCATCCTCCACAGCCGCACCGTCGTGCCCCTGCGCTTCGTTGGTGAAACCCTGGAGGCGCAGTTTCACTGGGAAGAAGAAACCCGTAAGATAATCATCAGGCCGTAGACCGGCCTTCCCGAAAAAGGCTCTCGCTAACCGCCCATCCCATCCCATCCCATCCCATCCCATCCCATCCCTATTCCTGCTCATGTATCTTACAACCATTTTCTGAGGAAAAACGTCATTCTCAGCAAGCCATTGTTGACACTTGCCTGATCATTGGCTAAAATAATAAGAAATAGTTATTCAAAGTTAATCGCAAAGATTTCTAGCGCTGTTAACAAATTCCGCTAAATCATGCGCTAAACCCCAGATGGTGGGCACAAAAAGGTAGGCACACAAAGCATGTGAATCAAAAAACGTAACAAACTGCGCCCGGACTGGTTCACTTGATCAACCCACAACATGCCTTTTTCTGCTGCATTTAGGCTACATATAGGTTTTTCAACTCTAATGGCTTGTTTTTTTTACTTATATTTTGTCCCAACTGCGGAAAAAAGAGAAAAAGATCAGGCGTTTCATAAATTTCATGACTTTTATGACAAGTTCAAGCAGGATTTTTTTTATCCCATGAAGAAGCAAAACATATCTAATTAAATCTCCATTTTTATACAGACCCTGGAGCCAAAGTAAAATATTACCATGCTAACATCTCAGCTCCATTTTTTCCCCTGACCTACCAGATGTTGAGCCAGTCGACGAGTTTATTTCACGGCTTTTCTGCATCCTGCAGGCAGGCCGTTAAGTATCTATGGAGAAATGCGATGGCCAAACCTGACAAGCCGGATAAAACAGAATACCAAAAACAGCTGGAAATCTACACCCTGGGCCGCTTCCAGGTCAAGTTTGGGGAGCAAACGTTCTTCAATGACAACACACGCTCCCACAAAATGAGCGATCTTTTCATGTACCTCATTACCCAGCAGGGGAAACAGACTTCCTCGGAAACCATCCTGGAAGCTCTTTGGCCCGACCAGGAGTATTCAAACCCCAGGAATGTTCTGAAAAACATGGTTTACCGCCTCAAAAAAACCATGTTAGATTACCAGGTACCCGATGCCAAGTCGTTTATCGTTTATTCCTATGGCGGTTACAGCTGGAACAGCCAATCAACCTACTGGCTGGATACCGAAGCCTTTGAAACGCTCTGCCGCAAGGCCCGCAGCCTCTCCAGGTCCGATCCCCACCAGGCCGTAGATTTATACCGGGAAGCCCTTTCTCTCTATCGCGGGCCCTATCTACCCGAATGTCATTACAGCGACTGGGTTCTCCCCAAGCGCCACTACTTCCGGCAGCTTTTCGTACGGAGCGTTTCGGAGCTCCTGGCACTCCAAAAGGAGCATCGCCTCTTCTCCCAGATGGCCGAGGACTGTGAAAAAGTGCTGTATGTCGATGATATCGAGGAGAACATCCACCTTTACTACATCGAAGCCCTGCTCCAGGAAAACAAAACGAACCAGGCCCGGGCCCACTACGAATACATAACATCTCTCCTCTACCAGGAACTGGGTGCCAAGCCCTCCCAGGCCATGCGGCGGATTTACCGTGCCATCAAAGCTCAATCAGAAAAGCCCGACCTGGATTTCAACGACTTGCAGGAACTGCTGAAGGAGCGAGACGACGAAGAGGGCGCGCTCATCTGCGAGCCCGACTTTTTCCGGTATCTCTGCCGGTTGGAGAGACGCCGGGCGGAAAGGGAAGATCTCCCCGTCCACCTGGGAATCCTTTCCCTCACCGGCCCGAACTTTCAACCGCTGCCCGAAGCACGGCTCAAGGACTACATGAAAGAGATGGAAATCGTTATTCTCAGCAAGCTCCGCAAGGGTGATGTGATCTCTTCCTGGAATGACAACCAGTACACCATTATGCTGCCCAGGGTGAGCCTGGAGCAGGCAGAAGCCGTCATGCAGCGTATTCAAAATGCTGTGCAGCAGAATTGTTTGGATGAAGAGATGATCCTGCGCAGCAGTATTCACCCGGTCTTGACCTGGGAATAACACATCCTAAATCTTTCTAATCTTTCTTGCCTATGCACTTCGCAGCCCCACCGGCTGCGATTTTTTACTTTAATACCTCTATGCCTTGTCCTTCTGTTCCTCCTCTTCCTCCATTCCCTTTTCCTCCTGCGATTGGCCCTTGCACGCCTGGTCATGCAATTTATTCCATTACCAGAAAAACTTTCTGCTCCTGAGACTGAAATGAGACTGAAATGAGACCGGGGTATGACCGGGATATGACCGGGATATGACTCTCGTGTGCTATACTGTATTCGTATAATTCAAAATATAGAGGATACTTTGCATGCGCCGCAAACGAAACACTTTGAATCGAGGGAGCCGG
>PWVP01000025.1 GCA_003561815.1 Campylobacterota bacterium
CCGACAACGGGTTTGAAGCCCGCGGCGCCCACCAGGGACACATGCCCTCCAAACTAAAACAGCCTAAGTGTCAGCGTAGGCTCGGGGGCTTTGCTCCCGTGCCGTGCTTTCAGATGGAAGTCAAATGAAAGTATAACCCGTTTACAATAAAGCCTAGAAACTAACGCCTTGGTCCAAGGCATACAGAGAGGCTTTTATGGAACTTTTTCGCCAGATTCCTAAAGTGGACACCCTCTTAGCCAACGAGCGGCTGACACACATCCCCCCCAACATCGCCACTCGTTTGATTCGATCAGCCCTCGATCGATTGCGCGCGCAGATCGCGGCTAAAGCGATCACGCAGATCGATTCGGGCGCACTGATCGCACAGATTTTGGCGGATTATGAAGCGCTGGTCGCTCCGTCGTTTGTGCCGCTGATCAACGCCACCGGCGTGGTGGTGCACACCAATCTGGGGCGCAGTGTGCTTTCGCCTGAATTGATCGACGAGATCAAGCCACTACTGACCGAATACAGCAACCTCGAATACGATCTCGCCAAAGGCAAGCGGGGCAGCCGTTACACCCACTTGACGCGCCTGATGCGCGAGGTGATCGGCTGCGAGGATGTGCTGGTGGTCAACAACAACGCCGCAGCGGTTTTTCTGATCCTCAATACCTTCGCCCGTGATCGCGAGGCGGTCGTGAGTCGCGGGGAGCTGGTGGAGATCGGCGGGAGCTTTCGCATCCCCGATGTGATGCGCGAAAGCGGTGCACGGCTACATGAGATCGGCACCACCAATAAAACCCATCTGGCCGATTATGAAAACGCCATCGGCGAGGAGACGGCGCTGCTGATGAAAGTACACCGATCCAACTTTGCCATCCGGGGTTTTACCAGCGAAGTGGACTTTAGCGATCTTGTCACTCTGGCGCGCGATCGCGGTGTGCTGGACTATTTCGATCTCGGCAGCGGACAGCTGGTGGATCTGGGGGTGGGAGACGAGCCGCTTTTAGGCCAGCTGGCGGCACTGGATCCTTCGCTGGTGAGTTTTAGTGGTGATAAGCTCTTCGGTGGGGTGCAGGCGGGTGTGATCTTTGGCAAACGCGAACTGATCGAAAAGCTCAAGAAAAATCAGCTCCTACGGATGCTGCGGGTGGATAAATTTACCCTAGCCACCCTGGAGGCGACACTTCGCAGATACCTTCTAAATCAAACAGACGAAATTCCCACTGTCTCGATGATCCGAGCTGAGATTTCTACCCTTAAAGCCAGAGTACGAAAATTCTCCAATATGATTAAAGAGATCCCTCATGGCATAGAGCAGACACAAAACTTCGTCGGGGGCGGTGCTTTACCGGAGGAGAGTATCTCAGGGGTGGCGATCGTCATCGATAAAAATGCTGTAAAGTTAAGCGAAGCACTGCGCGCAGCGGGGGTGATTGCACGCATCGAGGATGAGAAGCTCTACCTGGAGATGCGCACGCTTTTTGATCGGGATCTGGCAAGAGTGGGTGAGATTTTAAAAGAGGCTATCCAATGAAAAAGTTGATTATCGGAACCGCCGGTCATATCGACCACGGCAAAACCGCGCTGATTAAGGCGCTTACCGGATTTGATGGAGACCAGACGCAGCAGGAGAAAGAGCGCGGCATCACGATGGACCTGAGCTTCACCTGGCTTGATCAGGGTGAGGATCGCATCGCTTTTATCGATGTGCCCGGCCACGAGAAGCTGGTGAAAAACATGATCGCCGGGGCCTTTGGCTTCGACTATGTGCTGCTCATCGTGGCCGCCGATGATGGGGTGATGCCCCAGACTTTGGAGCATCTGGGTGTGGTCGATACGCTGGGCATCCCCGAAGCGATCGTGGCGATCACCAAAGCGGACAAAGTCGATGCCGCGCAGCTTGAGCGTGTGCAGGGTCAGATTGAGGCCGCCTTTAAAAAGTGCCATCAGATTGCGCTCATCGATACGGTGCCCACCTCTATCCATGAAAGCGCCTCGATCGAGGCGCTGAAGGCCCGGCTCTTTTCGCTGCCTGCGCGTCCTAAAAAAAGTGCGGGCTTTTTTCGCACCTACATCGATCGGGTCTTTAGCGCTAAAGGTACGGGCGTAGTGGTGACCGGTACGGTGCTCGATGGCAGTGTAAAGGAGAAAGAGAAGCTCTTGCTGTGCGATCGGGATAAGCCGGTCACGGTGCGATCGATTCAGGTGCACGGCAGCAGCGTGCCTGAAGCGCACAGCGGCGAGCGGGCCGCGCTCAACCTCAGCGGCGTGGGTCACAACGATCTCTCTCGCGGGATGCTGCTGAGTAAAAAGGGCTTTTTGCGCGGCTTTAACACCATCGATGCCTACGCCTACGCACTGGAGGGGCAGAAGCTGCGGCACAACAGCACCGTGCAGCTCTTTTGGGGCTCAGCCAGAGCCGAGGCGAAGCTGCTCTTTTTGGAGGGCACCGGCGAGGCGGGCGAAGCGTTTGTGCAGCTACACACCCTGCGGCCGGTCTTTGCGGTCTATGGCGATCCGTTTGTGATCCGCAGCGAGGATACCACCATCGGCGGCGGGCGGATACTCGGCCCCATCGGCGATCCGATGCGAAAGACGCAGAAAAAAGCCTACCTCCAAGCCCTCCACGCCGGACGGGTGGCTGAGGCGTTTGAGATTTTGATCCAGGCCCACCCCAAAGGGTTCGGGCTGATTAGCTCCAATCAGCGCTTCGGTCTCGATCACGACGGGGCGCTGGCGACGGCTAAGCGGCTGGAGGGGTGTTTCGTCGATGAGCAGGATCTGGTGGTCTATCACGCCAACAGCCGCCGTCTGCTTCAGGAGGCGGCGCTGGCGATCTATGATAAAAACCGCCGGGCGCTGCTTTCGAGCACCACGCTCGCCCAGCGCTTTAGGTGGGCCAGTCGCGCCTTTGTCGAGAGTGCGCTCAGTGAGCTGCTTGAGGAGGGATCGCTGGTGCTCGAAGGGGGGCTTTACCGCCATCCGGCCTGCGATGTGCGCGATGCGCAGGGTTACATCGAAGATACGCTGATGCGGCTGATCGATGAAGCGGGGCTGGCGCCCGATGCCCCCTATAACCTCTACGACTCGCTCGATCTCGATCGAAAAGGGGGTGATGACGCGCTTAAAAGCCTCACCGCCCAGAACAAGGTGATCC
>PWVP01000020.1 GCA_003561815.1 Campylobacterota bacterium
AGTGCGAGGGCAGCTGCAGCTGCTACGCTTAACTTGACTGCTTTCATTCAGACTCCTTAAGGGGTTTGGTTGCTTCAAGTTCCGCATTGAAGCGGCTTGAGACGACCATCATAGAGGCTGTAACCTTAAAGTTTCCAAAAACAGAGCGGTAAAAATATCAAAACAGCGCAATTTATGGGAAAGTTGAGCGATTTAGGAGGGGTTTATGCAGCGTTTGCCGCCGGGGCGATCCGGCGGCGCGTCGCTTTAGAGCGAAAAGGTGGTGGTCCAGTAGACAAGTGCTTTCAGATCGTCCTCGTCGTCACCCAGATCTTCGCTGTACTTGCTCAGCGTCAGGCCAAACTCGTGACCTGGCGCGAAGTCGAAGTCCTCTTTGCTGACGGTCACCGCGAAGTCGTTGGCCGTATCGCCGTCATTGTCTGCGTAGCCCAAGTGAAGCCCGAGGTCTACCACATCGAGATCGAAACCGGCACCAAACTCGATATAGGTGTCCTTGTCGTTCTCGTCTGAGGTGATCCCTTTATAGAGGGTGAGGCTGAAATCTTCATAGCTGCCGCCCAGATAGATCTCCTGCATCGGATCGTCACCGGAGACAGTCGTGTGGTAGCTCACCAGGCCCACATCGTAGCCAAACTCCTCGATAGCACCTTCGTACCCGACATAGAGCTCATAGCCTAGCGCAGAGTCGCCATCGTCATCGATGGTCGAAGCCCAGATGCCGACATAAGCGCCGCTGGCGTGAACGAAATCCAGACCACCCTGTAGGGCGATACCATCATCGCTGGCGCTTAGGCCACGATCTATATAGTTGCTCACAACGCCCACATTGGCCGTTAGCTCATTTTCGCCAGCCAGTGCGCTGTAGGTGAGTGTAGAGCCCGCCACTGCGGCGGCTACGAGAAGCTTCTTCATGCATACTCCTGAAAAGAAAAGTTTTGACTCCCTAAGGTCATGGGGGAATTATGCACCAAGATGGGGCGTTTGAGGCGGAAGGGGTTGATTAAAATTTGGTCAGTTGGTCTGTTAGCGACTTTGGGGTACAATGGTCGTATGAGCAAAAAAGAGCGCTTGAGCAGAGAGATTGACCTGCTTCGGGAGGGGTTGGGTCGGCTGTTTTCTGTTATTCTGGCCTTGGCATCTGGTGTTGTGATTGTGATTTACGCTATTGTTTCTGGAGACAAGCCGATCTATTTGCTGATCATGGCGGGTCTGGGGGTTGGGCCGCTTGTGCTGTTTGCGTTTCGCTATCGCGAGAATGAGGCGCGCATCTACGAGCTGCTGGATGAACTAGAAAAAGAGGAGTAAAAGATGGTAGAGATTGTGGCTTTTTTGATTCTGGTTGTGGCGCTGGGTGCCATCGTTTATGCGCTAGGGGGCAAACACAAGCAGAACCACACAGCTGCGCACTAACCGACCACAATGATTAGACGAACTCTGAGTCTTATCCTGCCTCTGATCCTGATCGCCTCAGCGGCGGCGGCGAGTCTGATGCTGCCTAAACCGGCCGGGTTTGAGACGGCGGCGAATTTTGTGGCGTGGGGGCTTCTGGCCGGGGCGGCGTTTCTGGGTGTGCACTTTCACCGGCTGAATGTGCTGCTCGGGGTGGGGCTGATGGCGATGATCTTTTTTGCACTGGCGCAGCCCTGGGCGATCGCACAGCTGAGCCTACCGGTGCGCGATCTGATCTGGATGACGGCGTGGTGGCTACTGCCGGTGGGGCTTTTGCTGCTGGCATGGCTGCCGGAGCGAAGCCTCTTTTCCATCGCGATGCTGCTGCGGCTGCTCTTGATCGTCGCGATCGCGCTGGGGGTGGTCGCTGCGGCACTGGGGGGGCACGATGCGCAGCTGGCCGCCTGGCTAAGTGTGGAGCTGCTCTCTATCGAGCTGCCTTTGATGCTGACCGCTATCCCCCAGGGGGGGCTGCTGATGGCGCTTCTGGCCGTGCTGGGACTACTGCTCAAAGCGGCACTCGATCGCCACGGAATCTTGCCGCTGGCGTGGCTGGGGATGCTGGGTTTTTCGCTCACTGCCCTGCTCTACTGGCCCGATGGCGGTTCGATGGCGCTGCTTTTTGGCGCTGCGGCCCTGGTGATGATCGTCTCGCTGATGCAGCTGAGCTACCGGCTGGCGTTTTATGATGAGCTCACCGGTATCCCCGGACGGCGTGCGCTCTACGAGGCGATGGGGCGCCTGGGTGGACGCTACACCGTCGCAATGAGCGATATCGACTTTTTTAAAAAGTTTAACGACACCCACGGCCACGATGTGGGTGATCAGGTGCTCAAAATGGTCGCCCTCAAACTCCAGAGCGTGCGCGGTGGGGGCCGGGTGTTTCGCTATGGGGGCGAGGAGTTTACGATTCTCTTCGATGGAAAAGAGGCGATCGAGGCGCAGCCGTTTTTAGAGGAGGTGCGGCGCACAGTGGAGGCCAGCCACTTCACCAAACGCGCCGCCAATCGGCCCAAAACCAAGCCCAAAAAGGGCCAAAAAACAGCCAGCGGCTCAAACGGGACGAAGCTCAAAGTCACCATTAGCCTCGGTGCCGCCTCCAAAGATGAGCGGCGGCCCAACCCCGAGGCGGTGATGAAGGCGGCCGATGAGGCGCTCTATAAAGCGAAGGAGGCGGGGCGAAACTGCGTGGTGGTGGCCTGAAGCGCCGGTTTTTCGAGCAGTCCGCCCGCTTTACGCCCCAAGCTCAAGCTGCTATAATCCCCTTTACATAATTTAAATCATTAAGGTCTCTATGTACACCATCGCACTGGTTGGCCGGCCCAATGCAGGCAAAAGCACCCTTTTTAACCGTCTAAGCCGTAGCCACGAAGCGATTATCAGCGATGTGGCGGGCACCACACGGGATGTGAAGCGCGCCGAGGTGCGTGTGGCGGAGCGCTCGATCCAGATTCTCGATACCGGCGGGCTGGAGGATCGCGATGAGCTCTTTAGCTCTGTGCGGCGCCATGCGATCGAGGCGGCGCGTCAGGCCGATGCGGTGATCTTTCTAGTCGATGGTCAGATGCTGCCAGATGATCAGGATCGCAAGCTCTTTTTCGAGCTGCAGGCGATCAACCCCACCATCTTGCTAGCGCTCAATAAGATCGATAACGAAAAGCTAAACGAGCATCTTTATGACTACATGAGCTTCGGCGCTGCCGATCTGATCGCCCTCTCCTGTGCCCACAAGCGGGGGCTGGATAAGCTTGAGGCGTGGATCGCCACAGTCAGCGCCCCCCAGGAGCCGATCGTGATCGATGAGGCGATCGACCCGGAGGGGTTTCTTGAGGCGTTTGACGCCTCGGGCGAGCGGCTTGAGGGCGAAGAGGTGCCGATGGAGGGATCGGACTTTGAGGAGGGAGGGCCGATTCGCGTGGCGATCATCGGACGGCCCAATGTGGGCAAAAGCAGCCTTCTAAACGCGCTTGTGGGCCACGAGCGATCGGTTGTCAGCCCCCAGGCGGGCACCACGATCGATCCGGTCGATGAGGCCATCACCCTAAACGATCACCCCTTTTTGTTTGTGGACACGGCGGGCATTCGCCGACGCAGCCGGATTGCCGGGATCGAGAAGTTCGCCTTCGATCGCACCGAAAAGATGCTCGAAAAGGCGGAGGTGGCACTGATCACCCTTGACTGCAGCGAACCCTTTACCGAGCTGGATGAGCGTATCGCCGGACTGGTGGATAAACACCGTCTGGCGGCGGTCTTTGTGCTGAACAAATACGATCGGGCCCAGGAGAGCTTCAAGAGTCTGCAAAGCGAGGTGCGCAGGCGGTTTCGGTTTTTAGAGCATGCGCCTTTAATCACCGTTTCGGCCCTCTCTAAAAAGCGGACCCATAAGGTGGTGGATCTCATCACCGAAGTGCACGCGAACTACCACCGCCGGCTCCCCACCGCCAAACTCAACACCCTGATCACCGAAGCGACGGCGCGCCATAAGATCCCCTCGCTTAAGGGCAAATCGGTGCGGATCTACTACGCCACCCAGTACGGTGTCGCACCGCCACGGGTAGCGCTCATCTCCAATCGGCCCGAGGGGCTGCACTTTAGCTATCTGCGCTATCTGGCCAACCGAATGCGCGAAGCGATCGATCTAAGAGGCTCGCCCCTGATTCTCACCCCACGCCCCAGACGGCAAGAGGAGAGCTAGATGCCCGGCCAAACGCTGCGCTTTTTACAGAAGATTCGCAGCCGTTTTATCGTCTCGTTTGTGGCGGTCGTGGCCGTACTGACGGTGACGGTGGTCTCTTTGATCAACAGCGACTATCGCCATCTGATTGACCGCTCTGCGTATACCTCTTTGGATGCTCTTAGCGAGTCGATCTTCCAGGCGCTCTGGGTCAGCATGAACTACGGCGACTCGGCGGTGGTGCTCGATGTGCTGCGCGATGCACAGGAGAAGCAGATTGTCGATGGGCTGGATCTCTATGTCTCCCAGGAGGTGATTGAGATCTTTCGCCCCGATCTGAGCTACCGCCCCCCCGGCCTGATTGAGGGGGTGTTTCAAGAGGGCGAAGAGCGGTTTTTAGAGCTAATCGACGATCGGGGTGAGCGGCTGGCGCGCTTTATCAAGCCCCTTAGGGCCGATCAGGGCTGCCTGCAGTGCCATGTCAATGCCGAGATCGGCACGGTGCTGGGGGTGATGGATCTCACCCTCTCCCTCTCGCAGTACGACGCGCAGGCGGCCCAGTCGATCCAGCGCATCGTGCTGACCATTCTGGTGCTGGTGGGCATCAGTGCCCTGCTTTTACACCTCATTTCGCAGCGACTCATCTTTACGCCGCTTGATGAGCTGGGCAAAGCCACCCGCAAACTCTCTCAGGAGGCGGCGGATTTCGATGTGCGGCTTAAAACCGGCGGGCGAAACGAGTTTGGCGTCGTGGCCCATCAGTTCAACCGCTTTATTATGCGGGTGCAGAAGATCAACCAGGAGCTGGCCAAAGAGCAGGCGCGCACCCGGGAGCTGCTGGAGACGCGCGAGGAGGAGATTGAGCGGCGCACCGCCGAGGTGCGGGAGCTCCACCGCAAGCTCCAATCCTATGTCCGGATTGTCGATCAAAATGTGATCACCTCCCGAACCGATGAGAACGGTATCATCACCTACGCCAGCGAAGCGTTCTGCCGGGTTTCGGGCTTTTCCAAAGAGGAGCTGATCGGCAAGCCGCACAGCATCGTGCGCCACCCCGACACGCCCGCTAGCCTCTTTGAGCGGCTCTGGCGCACCCTAAAGGCGGGCAAAAGCTGGGAGGGCGAACTCAAAAACCGCACCAAAAGCGGCCACTTCTACTGGGTCAAAGCGGTCATCTCCCCGGAGTTTGATGAAGCGGGCAAAATCACCGGCTTCGTAGCTGTCCGGCAGGATGTGACGCTCCAAAAACGGCTGGAAGCGACCCTGGAGGAGCTCACCGAGATGACCCGCCGATCCCACACCGATGCTTTGACGGGGCTCTTCAACCGATCGCGCATGAGTGAGCTGCTGGAGATGGAGATTGTCCGGGCAGAGCGCTACAAAACCCCCTTTAGTGTCGCGCTGATGGATGTGGATCACTTCAAGTCCATCAACGACACCTACGGCCACCTGGAGGGGGATGAGGTGCTCAAAGCGCTAGCGGAGATTCTGAGAGACAACACCCGCAAGAGTGATATCATCGCCCGGTGGGGGGGTGAGGAGTTCATTATCCTGCTGCCCAACACCGCCGTCGGTTCCGCCACCCGCAAGGTCGAGCAGCTGCGCAAAGCGGTCGCCGATCACCCCTTTGCGGCCATCGGACAGGTAACTGCGAGCTTTGGTGTCGCCCAGTGGCAGGCGGGGGATGATGAGGAGAGTCTGGTGGGGCGGGCCGATGTGGCGCTCTACCTGGCTAAAGAGAGTGGCCGAAACCGCGTAGAGGTTGCCCCCGAAGCGAAGGAGAGTCATGAATAAGGTCCCCCTCAAACAGCTGATCACTGCCCGCATCCTGAGTGCTTTTCTGGTCTTTTTGGTCGCGATCGTGGCGGTGGTGCTCTTTCAGTTTCGTCAGTACACCATCGTCAGTATCGAGGAGAAGTCCGAAGCGATCGGGGAGCTGGTGCTGGCCGGACTCACCGCCCATATGCGTAGCGGCACCATGGACGATCGCAGCTACTTTTTAAGTGAGATTGCCCAGATGGGCGGCGTGAACGATATCTGGATTGTCCGAAGCCGGGAGCTGGATGCGCAGTTTCCCCAAGACCAGAGCGATCGCTTCGAGCGGGATGGGGATGGGCTGGATCTGGCCACTTTCCAGAGGGCTGTGAGTCAGTTTGAGATTGATGAGTTTGGCCAGGGGGTGATGCGCGTGGCGATCCCCTATGTCGCCCGTAGCGACGGTGTGCTCAACTGCCTGCAGTGTCACCATGTGCCCGAAGGCACCGTGCTCGGCGTGCTCAATGTCGAGAGCTCCATCACCGAAGCGCGGGCGAGTGCGCTGATCTATGGCGGGCTGGTGGCGCTGATGGTGCTGCTCTTTGTCGCAGCGATGATCGCCGGATCCATGCAGCTGACCAACCGCTTCGTTTTGTTGCCGCTACAGAAGATGGTCTATCTCTTTGAGAAGGCGATCGGCAAAAAGGTGCGTATCGATGAGTCGCTCTTCCGTACCGAGGAGTTTACCGCTGCGGTTAGCCGCTTTAACCGGGTGGTCGATGAGGTCAACGCTAAAACCCTGGAGCTAAAGGGGCTCAATAAAGAGATCGAGTCCACCCTAAAAGAGACCATCTTCACCCTCGCGGCGGTGGGTGAACGAAAATGTGAAGAGACCGGTAATCATGTGCGGCGGGTGCAGTACTTTAGCGCGCTACTGGCCGAGCTGGCCGAGCTGCCGCCCGATCAGGTCGAGCTGATCAAGATCGCCTCGCCGCTTCACGATATCGGCAAAGTGGGCATCCCCGAGCGGATTATCCAAAAACCGGGCAAACTGACCGACGCAGAGTATGAGGTGGTGCGCACCCACGCCACGCTGGGCTATGAGATGCTGCGCCACTCCAGCCGGGATGTGATGCAGGCAGCCGCCACCATCGCCCACGAACACCACGAGCGCTACGATGGCCACGGCTACCCCCGCGGGATCGAAAGGGAGGCTATCCATATCTTTGGTAGAATTACGGCGATTGCCGATGTCTTCGATGCACTGGCCAACGATCGCTTCTACAAGCCCGCCTGGTCGCACGAGGAGATCAAGCGCTACTTCCACGAGCAGCGGGGCCAACAGTTTGACCCGCACCTGACCGATCTCTTTTTAGGCCACTATGGGGCGTTTGTGGAGATTTTAAACCGATACCGAGACGATAAGGAACCGAATTGATCGATCTGAAGCTTCTAGAGAGTGAGTTTGAGGCCACCGCCGAGGCGCTGCAGCGGCGGGGAGTGTTGCCCGAGACGATAGCTGCCCTAAAGGAGGCCTCCAGTGCACTCAAAGCGGCCAAGCAGGAGGCGGAAGCACAGCAGGCGGAGCAGAACCGGCTTAGCCGCCACTTCGGTGAGCTCAAAAAGAGCGGCCAGCCAGCCGATGAGCTGCAGCAGACGCTTTCAGCGATGAAGCAGACCATCGCCCAGGCACAAGAGCAGGTGCGCACACGCCAGATGGCGCTGGAGGCGATCGCACTCACCATCCCCAACCTCCCCGATGCGGATCTGCCCGTGGGTGAGAGCGAGGAGCAGAACCTTCTGCTCAAAACCGTCGGCACGCCGCCTCTTTTTGATTTCGATCCGCTTCCGCACTATGAGCTGGGCAGCCGCTTAGGGTGGCTCGATTTTGAGCGCGGGGCGAAGATTAGCGGTAGCCGCTTTACGGTGATGTGCGGCCAGGCGGCGCGGCTGGAGCGCGCACTCATTAGCTACATGCTGGACTTTAACCGTGAGCGGGGCTTTGAGGAGGTGTGGGTTCCGGCACTGATTAATCGCCGTGCGCTGATGGGCACAGGGCAGCTGCCGAAGTTTGAGGAGGATCTCTATCTGGCCGAGTCCAAAGAGGTGGATGAGAACGATCTCTTCCTCGCCCCCACAGCGGAGGTGCCCCTCATCAACCTCTATCAGGATGAGATCATCCCCGAATCGAAACTGCCGATCAAGCTCACCGCCCACACCCCCTGCTTTAGAAAAGAGGCGGGCTCGGCCGGGCGGGATACCCGGGGGATGATCCGCCAGCACCAGTTTGACAAGGTGGAGATTATCGCCCTCACTCAGCCGGAGGCCTCCGATCGCCTCTTTGAGGAGATGGTCCAGTGCGCCTCGGATCTGCTCAGCTCCCTGGAGCTTCCCCACCGGCTGATGCAGCTTTGTACCGGGGATATGGGGTTTGCAGCGGCACGGACGGTGGATCTGGAGGTGTGGCTGCCCTCTGAAGGGCGCTACCGCGAGATCAGCTCCGTCTCCAATACCCGCGACTTTCAACCCCGAAGGGCGCGTATCCGCTATAAGGCGGATAAAAAGAATCGGCTGCTTCACGCGCTCAACGGCTCCTCTTTGGCCGTCGGGCGCACCCTGATCGCCTTGATGGAGAACGGACAACAAAAAGATGGCCAGATCCGGCTCCCCAAGGTGCTCGATCGCTATCTCAGCTAAGGAGACGCGGTGGCCAAAGAAGCCCACGAAGATGAAGAGGTGGTGGTCCTTAAGGAGGACGAGGAGGAGCCCTCCGATCGCCCCAATCGCCCAAAACCCAAGCCCTCTTTAAAAGCGCGCGCGCAAGAGCGCCTGAGTGCGATCAAGGCGGTTTTGTGGCAACGCGCCACCCTCTATCTGCTCGCCGCTGCAGCGGTGATCGGGATCTTTGTGCTGCTCTTTAACGCCGTCGATCGCTCCCGTGAGCCGGTCTACACCCCGCCACCGCTTGATGCCCGCGATGCGCTCCCCCCTTCGATGGATGAGCGGACGATGATTGCTGCCAATGTCCAGATGAGCAGCCTCGATCGCAAAATCGCCAAAGCGGGGCAGCTCTACGCTGAGGGGGATGTACAGAGCGCACTGGATCTCTACGGCGAAATCTCCCTCTTTAGCGAGTCGCTCTCTTTATACAATCTCGGCGTCGCCCGGATGCGCCAGGGCGAGATTAAAGGCGCGCTGGAGGCGTTTGAGGCCTCTTTGGAACTTGAGGAGCACCGCACTGTCAGTGCGATCAACGGCGCCGTCTGCGCACTCAAGCTGGGCCAAAAAGATCGCTTCAGGCGCCTGATCGCCATCGCCCGGGAGAGCCTGCCCTCTGAGAGCCGTTCGCCGCTTTTTAGCTACTACTACGCGCTGATTAACTACTACGACGATCGCCCCTTTCACGCCCTGGCCGCCGCCAGCCTGCCCACGGTGGAGTTTCTAGGAGAAGGGCAGCGGGCGATTGCGGCCAAGATGCATCTCATCTTTGACGATGCGCTGGGTGCCATCGATCAGCTCGAGGCGCTCAATCGCCAGGAGGATCTCTTCGCACTGGGGCTGCTCTATGCCCGCGCAGGGGAGTACTCCCTGGCCGCCGATCGGCTCCAGCGCGCCATCTCGGCCAACATTCAGCGCCAAAAGGCGCGCGCGGCGCTTTTGCTGGTCCATCTTAAAAGTGGCTTCTTTCGCGATGCGGGCAATCTAATCGAAGAGATGCGACGCGATGGGGCCAATCCGCTGCTCTACCCCATCAAGGTCAAGCTCAAAGATCGGCTCTTTGATGTGCGCCTGGCGCAGGGTTACTTTAGTGAGCAGCTGCTTTTGGATGAGCGGGTCTTTTATCAGGCGCTTTTTCACTTCACCCCCTATCTGATGATTGAGCCCGATCGGGCTATTAGTGAGATCCAAAAGGGGCAGGTTGCTCTCGATGAGGGGCAGCTTCGAAGCGCAAGCGCCATCCTGGAGGGGAGCCAGGCGCTAGCGAGTACCAACGCGCGCATCTCGCTGGCGGTGAAGCTGGCTATCAACAACCGGCTTTTAATGGCCAATGACATCCTCAAAGAGGCTGAAGAGCGGTTTCGAAACAACGACATCCTGCAGTACAACCTCGCTCTAAGCTATGCACAGCTGGGCAACTTCCCCAAAGCGTACCGCCACTTTCGCCGCGCCTATTTTCTCAACCACAACAACACCCGTGCCGGGGTCTATGCAGCGATGTGTGCGCCCCTGGCCGGTGCCGATGAGGATCGGCTTGTGGGGGAGCTCAGCCAGATGCTTCAGGGCGAAGAGGAGAGTCCACAAGCGGCCTTCTACCTGGCGCTGCTGGGATTTTATACCGACAACCTCCCGGCCACCGCCCAGTGGCTGGAGCGGAGTGAGCGCGCCGAGGATGTGCGCCACGATCTGCTCGATCTCTTCGCAGCCGATCGGATGAACCGTAGCGGTGCGCTCCAGGAGGCGGCCGATCGCTTGCGCGATCGCTATCCGCGGGATCTGCTGGTCAATATGTTTCACCTCTACGCCGAAAACAGAGATAAACCGATTCGCCGATTCGCCTTCGATGCGCAGAACTTTATGGACTCGCGCCGCTTTGAGTTTGATACCCTCTTTTATGGCGCACCGGTGGCGCGGGATCTCTACATCCAGCTCGGGCTGATCACCGGCAATCTTCGCCAGGTGCGCACACTCCTGCAGCAGCGGCTCAGTATCGAGCAGGGGGAGGTGCGCTCTTTAATGCTGGCGCTGGCCTGGACCAACATCTACCTACAAAACCATGAAGAGGCGTTTGTGCTGATTAACGAGCTAATCGATCGCCACGGTATGCGCGATAGCGAGACCTTCTTAACCGGTGCGATCGCCGCGATCGGTGCTGGGCATAAAGAGAATGCGATTATTCTGCTGCAGCTGGCCAAGGGGGCAGACCCCCGCTTACAGGAGGCGCGCTACGGACTGGGGCTGCTCTATATGGAGGTGGGTAACGCCGAGGGGGCGGCGGTGGAGTTTAACCTGATGCAGCGGGGCCACTACGAGAGCCGCTACTTCGACTTCGATATCCGCGCCATCGACGACCCGGAGCTTCTGGCTATCACCCCTTAGTGGTAAAAAGCAGAGTCGATCTGGATGCACATCACCCTAAAGCGGTTGCCTTTCCACTCCACCTGGTGCAGACCGCTTCTAAAGTCGAAGGTGTAGGCACCGTCGATATCAAACTGATCCGAACTCCAGTAGACATCCAGATGGTAGGGGCGCTCGCCCCGCTCGCCGCGATAGCCGCGGTAGTAGGTGTCTTTCATGGTTCTTAGATCGGGCACATGGGCATCGAGGCTGCGGCAGTACTCCACCGCCTGATCCCACGCCATCTTCCGTTCGGCCTCATGCAGCCGTATCACATCGCTCTGGGCAGCCAGAAAGAGCGGCAGCGATAGCAGCAAAAGCGCTGCGGTGCTCAGGGGCTTTCTCATCCTGTTTCCTTTAGGGGTGCTAAACCTGCATCCGATCAAACTTCTGCAGCCGATCGCGCATCAAGAGATAGCTATTAAGCGCGTGGATATAGGCCTGGGCTGAGGCCATCATGGTGTCCAGATCCAGCCCGTGGCCCATAATGGCGGGCTTCTCCTCATCAAAGACCACCTTTGTGACCACCTTAGCCAGCGCATCCTTGCCCTCGCTCAGCGCCTCCACTTTATAGTCGATCAAGCGGCCGGAAAAGCCACTGACACGATCGATCGCTTTAAAAACAGCATCAATCGTGCCATTTCCGATCGCCGCGTCGGTGATCTCCTCCTCATCTTTGCGAATCGTCACCGCACAGGAGGGCACCCCGCCGCTACAGTCGGTCAGCTGCATCCGGATCAGCTCATAGATCGCCGGGGCGTTGATCGCCTCGTTGGTCACCAGCATCCGGATATCATCGTCGTAGATGGTCTTCTTCTTATCGGCCAGCTGTTTAAACTGTTCAAACGCCTTGGCAAAGGCCGCCTCCTCAAGCACGATCCCCATATCGGCGAGCTTCTGCTTAAAGGCGTGGCTGCCGGAGAGTTTCCCCAGTGTGAGGGTGTTGCGCTCCAGACCGATATCTTCAGCGCGCATAATCTCATAGGTCTCGCGGTATTTGAGCACCCCGTCCTGATGGATGCCGCTCTCATGGGCGAAGGCGTTTTTGCCCACGATCGCCTTATTGGGCTGCGGCTCGATACCGCAGATGGTGGCCACCAGGCGACTGGCCGGATAGATTTCGCGGGTGTTGATACGGGTGTCAGCCCCGCCGAAGAGATCCTTTCGGGTTTTAAGGGTCATCACAATCTCCTCTAGCGCGGCGTTACCCGCCCGCTCACCCAGACCATTGACCGTACACTCCACCTGCCCGGCACCCGCGCCGATCGCCGCCAGTGAGTTGGCGGTGGCCAGACCGAGATCGTTGTGGCAGTGTACCGAGATGACAGCACGCCCGGCGGTAAAATCGACCACCTCTTTGACAAAGCGGGCATAATCGTGCGGCACGGCGTAACCAACCGTATCGGGCAGGTTGATGGTGCTCGCCCCTGCCTGAATCACCGCATCGATAATCTCGCGCAAAAAACCCATGTCGCTACGGGTGGCATCTTCGCAGCTAAACTCCACATCTTTTACGGCACTGTGGGCCATCTTCACCGCCTCCACCGCGCGGGCAATCACCTCATCGGGCTTCATCCGCAGCTTGTACTCCATGTGGATGGCGCTGGTGGCGATAAAGGTGTGGATCCGCTGAGAGCGTGCCGCCTCAAGGGCTCTGGCCGCCTGCGTGATATCCTTTTCGTGTGCACGGGCCAGCGAGCAGACGGTGCTCTCAGTGATCTGGGCAGCAATCTGGCTCACCGCATCAAAATCACCGGGGCTGGCCACCGCAAACCCCGCCTCAATCACATCGATCCCCAGCTTTTGAAGCTGATGAGCGATCTGAATCTTCTCGGCGGTGGTCATGGAGGCGCCCGGAGACTGCTCCCCGTCGCGAAGCGTGGTATCAAAAATTTTAATCGTTTGCATTGCTTTTGCCTTTTCGTTGTTTGCGCAGCAGGTGAATCAGGGCGCGGGCCGGGCCGATGAGAAGATAGAGCAGCATCACAATCGGCAAAAACCAGGTGGGGTAGAGATAGAAGAGCGAAAGCAGCACAATCAGCCCCACCAGTGTTTTGAGGTAGTAGGTCTTGCCAAAGTCCACCTGCTTGAAGCTCGGGTAGCGGATATTGCTCACCATCAGAACCCCCACCAGCGCCACCACCGCTAAAAGCAGCGCCGCACTTGCCCAGGTGGCGATCTCCTGATGCCAAAAAAGCACCCAGCTGACCACCAAAAGAGCCGCTGCAGGGATTGGTAGGCCAATAAAGAGGTTCGGCTCGCTATCGCCACTGGTGACATTAAAGCGGGCCAGACGCACCGCACCAAAGATCACATAGAGTGCCGCCACCAGCACACCCAAACGGCCAAACTCATGGCCCACGGCGAAATAGAAGATAAGCGCGGGCGTGACCCCGAAGGCGACCACATCGGCCAGGGAGTCAAACTCTTTTCCAAACTGGCTGGTGGTTTTGGTCATGCGCGCCACACGGCCATCGAGCGCATCGAAGACTGCTGAGAGGATCACCAGCCAAAAGGCGCGCTCAAACTGCCCGTTTGAGGCCGCCACAATCGCCAGAAACGCCAGAAAAATACTCCCGGCGGTAAAGAGGTTGGGCAGCAGATAGGCCATCTTGAATCGACCGCTCTCCATCACTGTCCGCTCCTGATAAAGCCGATCGCACTCTCGCCACCGACCACCCGATCGCCGATCGCCAGCCGCAGCTCCACGCTACGCGGCAGCAGCAGTGTGACCCGTCCACCGTGAAAAAAGCCGATGCGCTGGGTCAAAAAGAGCGGCGCGTCGGGCTTAAGGTAGTAGCGCGGCAGCGCCATCTGCGGCTCAAGCACCATCCGCACCCGCCCTAGCGGCCCCTCACTCTGCAAAACAATCTCCTCGTGGTGGGCAAGCGGACCAAGCGGCCCTTTGGGCAGACCCGGCAGACCGCCGCGGCGGCGCAGCGAGACAAAGCGGGCGGCGCAGGGGGCGCGGAGCAGATGGGTATCCAGCGGTGTGTTCAGCAGCGTAATCGCTACCCCCGACTCCTGCAGAGTCACCGACTCCACCCGGCCATCGATCGGCGCGGTAACGGCGAGCAGATCCCCCTCATCGGCGATCCGCTCCGGGTTACGAAAATAGAACGCCGCCATAGCGGCGAGCACCAGCACAAAGAGAGCCAGCTTCACCGCACTGAGCAGAAAAAAGAGTACCGCCACAAACCCCAAAGCGGCCACCCACGGCCACCCCTCGATCGCAACTATCTGTGTGGTGCTCTTCTTATCCACCCTCTACTCCTGCGAATCGGGCTCATCGGGCCCCTCATCGGGCCGCTGCTCGCCCTCCTCCTCCTGGCGGGGCTTTTTGGGGCTCTTTTTGCGCCGTTTGCGTGCCGGGCGCTCCTCCTCGGGCTCCTCTTCCTCCTCTTCGGGGGCCAGCCCCTCGATTCCGTTGGCCTCCTCAAAGTCAGCGATCAACTCTACCACGCGCTCGCCGTCGATCACCTCATCGCTTAAGAGCTCAGCGGTCATCTCCTCAATCGCCCCACGGTAGAGCTCCAGCTTCGCTTTAACCGCCTCGTACCGCTCCGAGAGGAAGTGGCGGATAAACTCATCGGCCTGTTCGGCCATCTTCTCGCTGTACTCTTTGCTTTTGCCAAAGCCCGCCGGTGCGCCCAGGAAGCCGGCGTTGTGTTTCTCCATCACCATCAGGCCCGCCACATCGCTCATGCCGTACATCATCACCATCGCCTTGATGATATCGGTTGCCCGCTCGAGATCGTTGGCCGCGCCGGTGGAGATCTCGCCGATAAAGACCTCCTCGGCCGCTCGGCCGCCTAGAAGCACATCGATCTCTGCCACCAGCTCATGCTTTTGCATCAGGTACTTGTTCTCCTCGGGGGTGTTGAGGGTGTAGCCCAAAGCGGCCAGACCGCGGGGGACGATGGAGACCTTGTTGACCTTTTTGGCGCCACGGGTGGTCTGGGCCACCAGCGCATGGCCACTCTCGTGGTAGGCGACAATCCGCTTCTCTTTGGGGCTGATGCGGCGCGACTTCTTCTCCAGACCGGCGATGGATCGCTCCACCGCCTCACGCAGATCCGCCTGCTCGACCTTGTCTTTGTTTTTGCGCCCCGCCAGCAGTGTCGCTTCGTTGACGATATTGGCCAGATCGGCACCGGCCAGACCGGCGGTCATCTTGGCCACATCCTCCAGCCGCACCCGATCGTCAAGCTCCACATGCTCCACATGCACCTTCAAAATCTCCAGCCGCCCTTTATAGTCAGGCTTATCCACCAGCACCTGTCGATCGAAGCGTCCCGGTCGCAAAAGGGCCGGATCGAGCACCTCTGGACGGTTGGTGGCCGCCAGAATGATAATGGGCTCGGAGGAGCCAAAGCCATCCATCTCCGCGAGCAGCTGGTTGAGAGTCTGCTCCCGCTCATCGTTGCCCCCAAAGCCCGAGGCGGCGCGGCTTTTGCCCAGCGCATCGAGTTCGTCGATAAAGATAATCGCCGGCGCCTCTTTTTTAGACTGCTCAAAGAGATCGCGCACCCTGGCCGCACCGACCCCCACAAACATCTCGATAAAGCTGGAGGCCGAGACAGAGAAGAACGGCACATCCGCCTCGCCGGCCACCGCTTTGGCCAGCAGGGTTTTACCGGTTCCGGGAGGGCCCACCAGCAAGATCCCCTTGGGAATCTTCGCCCCTAGCCGGATATAGCGCTCGGGGTTTTGGAGGAAGTCTACGACCTCCTTAACCTCCTCTTTGGCCTCCTCGTTGCCCGCCATGTCGTCAAACTTGATGTTGGGTTTTTCGGAGTTGACCATCTTTTTGGAGCTGCCCATGCCGAGCATCCCGCCACCCATATTCTTCTGCATCCGACTGGCCAGAAGCAGCCAGATCCCAAAGAAGATCATAATCGGCAACACCCAGCCGAGCATCAGATCCGAAAACCAGCTCTCCTCGCTGACACCGGTATAGGCGATCCCCTTCTCCTCCAGAAGCGGCAAAAGCCCCTCATCGGGCACGATCCGCTTAATGGTGTAGTTGGTCCGTATGGTGCCATCCATCGTGCTGGCCCGAATGGTGTGGCGGCCAATCTGGGCAAACTCGATCCGACCGGCGCGGGCGAGCTCTTTAAACTCCGAGTAGGAGAGCTCTTTATGAACCGTCTGTGTCGCCGGAGGGCGATCGGCTGCGGCCGGATCGGTAACCGTGTCGTTTCCGCCCAGGAAGTTAAAGACCAAAATTGCCGCCACCGCAAAGATCGCAAAGAGCAGCAGTGGGTTCTGGTTAAAAAAGTTGTTCAGGTTATTGCCACCCCCCTCTGGGGGCTGGTTTTGCGGGTTGTTCTTCGGGTTGGGTGTCATCGATTCTTAATCCTGTCTGTTTTGAAATAGATAGGCGCACCACTCACCCCGGGTGATGCGCCGACGGCACTCAAGCGCACTAAAGGCGCTCTCCAGCCGGGCACTGTAACGGGGCAGCACCCCTGAAAGCACCAGATAACCTCCGGGCGCAAGCGCCTGCAGAAGGGGGGCTTTGATGGCAATCAGCACATCGGTCACAATATTTGCAATCACAACATCATAGCGCGTTGTGGTTTGATCCGCCGATCCTGTCCAGATAGACTCCGGCTCTACACCGTTGAGGGCGAGGTGGTTTTTGGCGTCTATTGTAGCAGCTTCGTCGCTATCACACAAGCAGACCTTTGCCCCCCGTTTGGCCGCAGCGATCCCTAAAATACCGCTGCCGCACCCCACATCCAGCACCCGTCTGCCCTGCAGATCCAGCTCGCCAATGAGCGAGAGGCAGGCACAGGTGGTCTCGTGGTGGCCGGTTCCAAAGACCAGACCCGGATCGATGATCAGATCGACCGCCTCTTTGGCGGGGGGGTGCCAGGAGGGGCGGACATAGAAGGGGCCGCACGAGACCGGCTCGATACTCCTCTGATAGGCCGCAACCCAATCCTCCTGTGTCTGCTTGAGTATCTGCACAGTGGCATTAAATAGGGTATCACACTCACGGCTGAAGCGCTCTGTCAGCCGATCGATGGCCGCTTTGGCCTCCAGGGGTTCAGACTCAAAAGAGAGGGTGTAGTCGCCCTCGCCGCACACCACGGCGTGATCCTCAAAGAGCGCAATCAGCGCCTCCTCAAACCGATCATCATGACGATCGGGCGTCACAATCAGATCGTAGTAGTACACCGTCTTAATCAGCTACTGGTGCCCAGAACCGCTTCAAGCTTCTCTTTTAGTACCTGCGGGGTAAAGGGTTTGACGATGTAGTTGTTCACACCCGCCTTAAGGGCGGTGATCACCTCCCCTTTGCCCCCTTCGGTGGTGACCATAATGATGGGCATATCGACATACTTCTCTTCAGCACGCACCTTCTGAACCAGCTCCAGGCCGTTCATCTCCGGCATGTTCCAGTCGGTCACCAGAACATCGATACCCTCATTCTGCTGAAGCACCTCCCACGCCTGAGCGCCGTTCTCCGCCTCGAAGAGGTCCTGATACCCCAGGCGGTTGAGCGTGTTTTTAATGATTCGCCGCATTGTTGAGCTGTCATCCACGACAAGAATTTTCAATTGTTCTCCTTTGCCGGCGTGTGGCATATCGGTCGGGTTTGAGCCCCTGAATTATTCAGGATCATAAGTTAAAAGCCTCTTTAATGTCAAGCCGCCCCTCGTAGAAGGCTTTGCCCACAATCGCACCATCGATCGACCCGGTGGCCTTGAGCGCCTTTAGATCCGCCAGGTCTTTGACCCCGCCACTGGCGATGGTCGCCCCGCCAAACGCCTCTTTGATCTTCAGGGTAAAATCGACATTGACTCCCGAAAGTGTACCGTCGCGCCCCACATCGGTGGTGATAATCGCCTCTACGCCGCTTCCTTTAAAGCGCGCAGCAAAGGCGGTTGCCGCCTCCTGGCCCACCTCGGCCCATCCGGCAGTGGCCACTCGACCATCCACCGCATCGATGCCGATCACCACCGGATAGCGTGCGGCCATCTCGATCGCCCAGCGGGGGTCCTTAGCCGCTGCAGAGCCTAAAATCACCCGATCGATACCCAGATCGAGATAGGCACGGATGGTCTCTTCACTGCGGATCCCGCCCCCTAGCTGGAGCTTCATGCCGGTGGCTGCGCGGATCGCTTCGATGCTGCTGCGGTTTTTGGGCTCACCGGCAAAGGCGCCATCGAGATCCACAATATGGAGCCACTGTGCACCTAGCCTCTCAAAGGCCACCGCCTGATCGGCGGGGCTCTCGGCGTACACTTTAGCGCTGGCCATCTCGCCTTTGGTCAGGCGCACAGCGCGGTTCTCTTTGAGGTCGATGGCAGGAAAGATGGTCATTTAAGCTCCGTAAAGTTTTTTAGAATCTGCAGCCCGGCAGTGTGGCTCTTCTCTGGATGGGGCTGGATGCCGTAGAGGTTTCCTTTGGAGACCGCCGCTACAAAGGGGTAGCCGTAGTCCGCCCGGGCTGAGACGATCGAGTCCGGGCAGCTGATGTGATAGGCGTGGACGAAGTAGAGCCGCTCACCGGCCTCAACGCAATCAAAAAGCGGCGAGCGTACCTCGCCCGATAGACGGTTCCACCCCATGTGGGGGATCTTGATCGGGTAGGCCGCCCGTTTAGGATCAAAACGCACCACGCGACCGGGCAGAAGCCCCAGACCCGCCACCCCCGGCGACTCCTCGCTGCTCTCAAAGAGCACCTGAAGCCCCAAGCAGATCCCCAGCAGATGACCGCCCCTTTCGACATGGGCCAGGATGGCGCGATCCATCCCGCTTTCGCGCAGGTGGCCCACCGCATCCCCAAAGGCGCCCACGCCAGGCAAAATCAGATGGCTAAAGCGCTCCAGACTCTGCGGGTCGCGCACAATCTCACCACTTGCGCCCACACGCTCTAAAGAGTTGACCAGACTGGCAAGGTTGCCCATCTGATAGTCGATAATCCCGATCAAATCGCCTCCTGCTGGGGTTTAGCAGCGGCCATTCTACCAAAGCCGGGGTAAAGCGCACTCACCGCACGGGAAAATTACGATGAAAGATTAATCTAAAATCAATACTACCTCCGATAAGATCGCGGCGTAAATTTAACACAAAGGCCGTGCCGTGAAGAAGGATCTCCATCCGCAACTAAACGAGTGCACCGTGACCTGCTCTTGTGGCAACACCTTCACCATCCGATCCAGCAAAGAGAAGATCCGTCTGGACATCTGTGATAAGTGCCACCCCTTTTACACCGGCTCCGAGAAGAGCATGGATACCACCGGTCGCATCGAAAAGTTCAACAAGAAGTATGGCCTGGCCTAGGGCTTGGTAAGCTTCGTCCCTACGCCGATAGGCAACCTTGAAGACCTCTCCCTTAGGGCGCTACGCGTGCTCTCTGAGGCGGAGGTCTTTTTTTGTGAAGATACCCGCGTGAGCAAGCGGCTGCTTCATCTGCTCTCTGAGCGCTTCCAGACCCGCTTTCAGCCCGATCCCCACTTTATCAGTCTACACAGCCACAATGAGCGCGATCGCCTTGAGCAGATCGATGCTGTACTCTTTGAGCGGCCATGCGTCTATCTGAGCGATGCGGGTATGCCCGGCATCAGCGATCCCGGCACAGCCCTAATACGCCACTGCCAGCAAAACCGGATCGACTACACGGTGCTACCCGGTGCCAATGCGGCTCTGGTGGCGGTGGTTGATAGTGGACTGGGCGAAGGGCGCTTCTTTTTTGAGGGGTTTTTGCCCCACAAATCCCAGGCGCGTCAAGAGCGGCTTAAGCAGCTGCTCGCCCATACGGAGCCCTTTGTGCTCTATGAGGCGCCCACCCGCATCCAGATGCTAGCCGGAGAGCTGGGCACACTGGCGCCTCTGGCGCAGGTGGTCTTTCATAAGGAGCTGAGCAAGCAGCATGAGCGGCGCTTTATCGGCACGGGAGCCTCCATCGCCCGGCAGCTGGCCGAGGCCAACCTCAAAGGGGAGTGGGTTGCGGTGATCGCCCCGACCCAAAAAGCGCCCGAGGGGTGGCTGATAGGGGCGCTGAGAGAGCTCAATGCGCCCAAAAAGCCGCTAGCAAAGATCCTAAGCCGCCTGGATGGCCAGAGCACCGCCTTCTGGTACGATCGACTCACCCATAAAGAGAGCCCATGATTATCTACGGAAAACAGGTGGTCGTCCACGCCGCCACGCACCACCCTGATCGGGTGGAGTGTCTCTATCTGGCCAAAGAGGTTGAGCCGCCACTCTTTAAGCAGCTTAGCCGGTGCGGCGCGCGTATTGAGCGGGTGGATCCCAAAAAAGCGCAGGCGATGGCCCGCGGCGGCAACCATCAGGGAATGCTGGCTAAAATCACACAGCTTGAGTTTGCGACGCCCGCTACACTTGAGGAGGCAGCCTTTATCGTGATGACCGTCGGGGTCAGCGATATGGGCAATCTCGGGGCGATTGTCCGCAGCGCCTGGGCTCTGGGGGCAGAGGCGGTGGCCATCGGCGCGCTCGCCTCGCCCAATCTGGCCGCACTGGTGCGCACCAGTAGCGGTGCGGCACTGGATATGCCACTGATTAACGCCCACAAGCCGATGGAGCTGATCGGCTGGTTAAAGCAGCGGGGGTTTAGTGTCGTGGGGGCAACCCTAAAGGGCCAAAGCCACCGGCAGCTGCGCATCGATGGCAAACGGCTACTGGTACTCGGTGCCGAGGGGGAGGGGCTGCCCGGCCGGATCGAGCGGGCGCTGGATCAGACGGTGACCATTGAGATGGCACACCGGTTTGATTCACTCAATGTCGCTGCAGCAGCGGCTATCTTGATCGATAGGATGAGACCATGAACGCACTGGAGCGCTTAAGAGAGATTGGTCCACTCACCATCTCCAAACAGACCCACATCTCCGTAGAGGAGATTCAGGCGATTTTAGATGAGCGCTACGATCGCTTTAACCGCACCAAGGCGGTGGGGTTTATCAAGATCCTGGAGCGGGAGTATGAGGTTAAGCTCGATGAGTGGCTGGAGGCTTTCGACACCTTTAACGGCAACCAGAGCGAGAGCGAGGAGATCTTCGTCTATGCCAAGAGCGAAGAGGGGAGCACCCCCCGGATTATCGCCGCGGTGCTGATTTTGCTCTTTGTGGGGGCGGTGGCCTACTACTTCTGGAGCGATGGCGGATCCGTGCCGGCCACCACAGCCCCTGATCGCACCGATCGGCTGGTGAGTGAAGCCAAAAGCGAGATTGAGCGCAACACCACCCAGCAAGAGGAGGCGCTCACCCCGGTGGAGACTCAGGCGGGCACCATTGAGCTGGATGAGCCGGCCATGATGGCGTTCTATGTCAAGAGCGATCGGGAGCTCTGGGTGGGCGTTTACTACAGCGAGAGCGGTCAGCGCGAAGGGCGCATCATCGAGGGGCGCTACGATCTCGATGCCGGTGCCGATCAGGTGATCAC
Organism: Campylobacterota bacterium; assembly: GCA_003561815.1. GTDB lineage: Bacteria > Campylobacterota > Campylobacteria > Campylobacterales > SZUA-545 > CSSED11-302. Next base: position 21,410 of record PWVP01000020.1, read on the forward strand.
CTTTGGCCACGGCCACTTCACCCTGGTTCATGGCCAGGAGCGTATCTCGCCGGGCAATGATCGACTCCACCGCTTCCGCTACCGCGATGGGGTGCTCACCCCGATGGCTCCACCCCGTCCAGCACGCCAGAGCCGTGATGAGAACAGCTCCGATGAGGGGAGCGAGTGATGCGGCTTCTGCTTGGGGCTTTGGTGGTCGCACTGCTGGCGCTTACCCTTCAGGCGGGTGCGGTGGACAACAAGGTCCGCAGCCTGGTGGATGAGCAGAACTACCTCACCCATCAGCGCCTCATCGATCTGATTTTTCAAGATCGCGACAGCTTCTTTCTCGAAGATGGGCGACTGGATGTGATCAAGGTGGTCAGCACCCTAAAGGAGAACGGTCTTCTGGATATCTTTCACCAGGGTGCGCCCCGGGATCTGCAGGCCACCTTCCGAACCGGCCAGAGCCCTACTCTTCTTTTGAAGGTGCTCTCCGATGTGCTCTCGGATATGGGGTACAACTTCTATATCCCGGCCCACATGCAGATGGATGCCTACCGGTTTGAGTGGACCATCGCCTACAGGAGCGATCACGCCATCGATCCGGTTCTGCTCGCCAGACGACTGGCGCGCTACGGCGTCACGATCGATGATATCAACAAAAAGCAGGACACCTGGCTTTATGACCTCTCGGCACTGGATCCCGCACTCCCCGATGCGCAGCCACTCATCGCCGATGACGATGAGCCGCTCACCCTGCTAAGCCCCCAGGGGGAGTACTGGGTTGCACTGGATGAGGCGGGGCATAAGCTGGGGATGCGGCGGCGCACCGGCGCGCTCTGGTTTCCCTATGCCACCTTCTACGATCGCGATCTGCGCATCCTCTCGATCCATATACTCGAACACGGCGTGCGCACCTTCGCGCCGGAGGTGCCCGAAGGGGCGGCCTACCTGAGATTGACCGATAACTACACCACCGAAAACCTCCGGCACGGCATCGTGCTGTGGTTGGAAAGCGCTCCTTAATGTTTGATGAGATTGAGTTTGATAAGATTAAGCGACTGCCCAAATATGTCTTCGCAGCGGTCAACGAGCTGAAGATGAGCGAACGGCGCGCCGGGGCCGATGTGATCGACTTCTCGATGGGCAACCCCGATGGCCCCACCCCGGAGCACATCATCGAGAAGCTCATCGAGAGTGCGCGCAAGCCCAAAACCCACGGCTACTCGGTCTCTAAGGGGATCTACAAGCTCCGCCTGGCCGCCTGCGACTGGTATCAACGAAAGTACGGCGTGAAGCTCGATCCCGAGACGGAGGTGGTGGCTACGCTGGGCTCTAAGGAGGGCTACTCCCACCTGGTTCACGCCATCACCAACGCAGGTGATGTGGCGATGGTGCCCGATCCCTGCTACCCGATCCACTCACAGGCGTTTATCCTCGCCGGGGGCAACGCGATTCGCTTTGGCCTGAAGCAGCAGCCGGATCTAAGCCTGGACGAGGAGAGCTTCTTTGAGAATATCGAGCGGGCCCTTCGGGAGTCCTCGCCACGACCAAAGTATCTGGTGGTCAACTTCCCCAACAACCCCACCGCCGCAACGGTTGAGCGCCCCTTTTATGAGCGACTGGTCGCCCTCGCGCGCAAAGAGCGCTTCTATATCATCAGCGATATCGCCTATGCCGAGCTCACCTACGACGGATACGAGACCCCCTCGATTCTGGAGATCCCCGGTGCTAAAGATGTAGCAGTAGAGAGCTACACCCTCTCTAAGACCTACAATATGGCCGGCTGGCGGGTGGGCTTCGTGGTGGGCAACCCGAAGCTGGTGGGGGCCCTGATTAAGATTAAGAGCTGGCTGGATTACGGGATGTTTACCCCCATCCAGGTGGCGGGCACTATCGCGCTTAACGAAGATCAATCCTGCGTCGAGGAGATCCGCGAAAACTACCGCAGGCGGCGCGATGTGCTCATCGAGAGCTTTGCCAATGCCGGCTGGCAGATGCCCACGCCCAAGGCGAGCATGTTCACCTGGGCGCGCATCCCCGAGCCCTTTCGCCAGATGGGCAGCCTGGAGTTTAGTAAGCGGCTCTTGATTGATGCCCATGTAGCGGTCAGCCCCGGCATCGGGTTTGGGCCGCAGGGGGATGAGTATGTGCGCATTGCGCTGATCGAGAACGAAAACCGCATCCGGCAAGCGGCGCGCAATATCAAGCGGTTTTTTAAGGGGCATCTGCCCCAGTCGGCCGATCCGATTCAGTAGCGCCGGTTTTGGGGTGGGGCTTAAAGATGCTGTGCAGCGTGTTGGCGCTGGACATCCACTCTTTAAGCTCCTGCCACGACTCGCGCTCGATAAGCTGCACCACCTGGGCAAACTGCCGCTCAAAGATGTGCAGTGAGTCCAGAATCGGATCGCGGTTTTGCTTGAAGATATCGATCCACATCCCCGCTGAACTCTTTGCCAGACGGCTCATATCCTCAAAACCCCCCGCCGCCAGTGTCAGAATGTTCTGCTTATCCTCCTGACTGAGCACCGAGTTGGCCAGCGCATAACTGATCGCATGGGGCAGATGGCTGATAAAAGCGGCGTGGCGATCGTGCTCTTTAGCCCCCATCAGCACCGCCTGCATTCCCACACCCCCAAAGAGCGATCGCGCCGCCTGGAGCGTCTGTGGGGTGTTCGCCTCCGTATCACAGAGCACCACGATCCGATCACGATAGAGCGTCTTAAAGGCCGCCGCCGGACCGGAGTACTCCGTACCGGCCATCGGGTGGGCAGCGACAAAGCGGGCGCGCACCTGGGGCGGGATGCTCTCGATGATGCGGGTTTTGGTGCTACCCAGGTCACAGATGGTGGCGTTTTGGCGTGTCTGCACCAGATCGGGCATGAGCGCCACGATCGCCTCCACCGGGATGGCAAGCACCACCATATCCGCCGTGGCCAGCAGCCGATCCAGCGGCATCAGGCCATCGATCAGCTTCCGCTCAATCGCCTCCTGGGCGTGCTCAGTGTTGCGATCATAGCCGACCACCAGGTCATACAGACCCGCCTCTTTTGCCGCCAATGCCAGCGACCCGCCCATCAGGCCAAGCCCCACCACACCAAGCACCATGGCGCATCCTCCTTCGTTGCTTTTCGGCTTGGATTGTAGCCGATTTTGGCCTAATCGGCTTTAAACCCCAAAGCGGATAAAATCGCGCAAACTTAAGGAATACTCACGAATGCGCCAACTGATACTGTTCGCCCTTCTGCTGGGGGGGCTTTACGCTAAAAGCTATCACACTATTGAGTACGAGGGGCTTTTGCGCCTTTCGGATATGAGTGCCACCGAGCTGGTGGGTTTCGGCCCCGGTGATACGGTGAGCCAGGAGCGGATCAATGCCGCTTTGTTGCGGCTCTTTGATCAGGGGTATTTCGCCGACATCGTCGTCAGCGAGCCCTCTGAAGGGGTGCTGCGCTTTAGCTTCACCGAAAAGCCCGCCATCACCCGTCTGGAGCTAGAGGGGGTCAGCGACAACGAGCGCGACGAGAAATATATGCCCGCTTTAGGGATCAGGCGTGGCGAGATCTACGATGCGCGGCGCGTCGAGCGGGCGCAGGAGCGGCTCATGGAGATCGCCCGAGCCGAGGGGTTTTACGATACGGTGGTAGAGGTGGAGCTCGAGCCTGCTGGCGAAGGGGTGGCGCTTACTTTTCATTTTCATAAGGGCGAACGCATCACCATCACCCAGACCCGTTTTCACGGTCTGGAGGCCTTCGATCGTAAAGAGCTGCACGGTCAGATGGGCAACCGCCAGGCACAGAGCTTTAGCTGGTTTCCCGGACGCAACAACGGCCGTCTGCGGCTACTGGAGCTCCCCCACGAGAGTGCACGGATCCAGGAGTACTATCTGCAGCACGGCTACCTGGATGTGGAGGTGGCCGATCCCTTCTTGATGGCCGACTTTAGCAGCTACACCGCGACGCTGGATTTTCAGATCGAAGAGGGCAAGCCCTATGCGGTCTCTGAGGTGGCCATCACCACCACCGATCGCCCCGATGAGGATCTGGATGCGCTTCTGGCCGATCTGAGACTCCAGCCGATGCGCATCTTCAATGTCGATCATATGCGCCGCGATATGGACAGGATTCGAGAGCATGTGGCCGATCAGGGGTACGCCTTTGTCCGTGTGGAGCCCGATATCCGTCCCGATCCCGATCGCCAGCTGGCCGCACTCACCTTCCGCGTCACCTATGGCCAGAAGGTCCATATTCGCGATGTGGTGATCGGCGGAAACAGTCGCACCCTCGATCGGGTGGTGCGCCGCGAGGTGTTTTTGGCCCCCGGCGATCTCTATAGCCTAAGCGAGCTGCGCCAGTCGCGCAATGCGCTCAACCGGCTGGGCTACTTCGAGCGTGTCGAGATTGAGGAGCGGCGGGTGAGCGAGAGCGAGATGGATCTGATCATCACCACTAAAGAGACCCCCACGGGCAACCTGATGATCGGCGGGGGGTATAGCAGCTATGATGGCTTTATCTTCAACGCTTCGGTCACCGATCGCAATGTCTTTGGTAGCGGTATCTCGCTCGGGTTTGAGCTGGACACCTCCTCGCGTACCCGCCGCACCGAGCTGAGCCTGACCAACCCCCGGGTGCGCGATAGCGTCTACTCGCTGGGCTTTAGCATCTTCCAGACCCGCTACAGGAGCGATGACTACACCCGCGAATCCGAGGGGCTGAGCACCACCGTAGGGCGCCGCTTCGATCGCCACTGGCGGGGCAGCCTGACTGGCAGCTGGTCGCGCAACGATAATAGCTACCGTGATGCCGATGTTCACCCGCTACTGATCGATGGAGAGACCACTAAAATCTCCCTGACCCCTACGGTGCGCTTTAACAACACCGATGACTTCTTTGTCCCTCGAGAGGGGATGACCTTTAGCCAATCTCTGGAGTACACCGGCTTTAGCGGGGATGAGTCCTATACGAAGAGCACCACCAGCCTCGCCCTCTTTAAAGGACTCGAGCCTTTGATTGAGTACGATCTGATTCTGCGCTATCGCGCCCGCTTGCAGCTGGCCGATGCGGATGCGGATGATGTGCGCAGCTATCCGCTGGGTAGCCGCCTCTACCTGGGTGGCAGCCGGAGTCTTCGCGGCTACCGCTCAGGCAGCGTCGCACCGGTGCTTAAAGACGATGATGGCGAGATGGTTACGGACCAGTATGGCGACGCCCGCTATATGGGGGGCACCTACGCCTTTAACCAGTCGATCGAGGCGAGCCTGCCACTAATCCCCGATGCCAATATGCGTATGGCGCTCTTTTATGACTACGGCGCGATCGGGCTGGATGATTTCGATGTGCAGCGCAGCAGTTACGGCGTAGCGCTAGAGTGGTTCTCGCCGATGGGGCCGCTGCAGTTTATCTGGGCCTGGCCTATCGACAAGGAGCCACACGATCGCACCTCCACCTTTGAGTTTACCCTCGGGCAGCGGTTTTAGCGCACAAGCTTCAAGCGAAGACCAAAGGGGGGCTTGATCCCCTCTAGGCTCGCCTCTGTAATGCTGCCCACCTCCTGGGGCAGATGGATGTGTAGCGTGCGGCCGATGAGCTCAAAACGAACCGACGGGCGGCTTCGGCAGGTGTTAAGGGTGTTGGCCAGGTAGATGCAGAGGGCCAGCCAGCGCAGCGTCACCGAGGAGGGGAGCAGCCGGGCCATCTTCGGGTGGGGGATAAAGCTACTCAGCGCCTTCTTCTGCTGGGCACGAATCAAAGTGGCGATCAAGATCCGATCGCCATGCTCATACCCGTAAGCCAGACCGCCTAGGGTGATCATATAGCCGTTTCGCGCACGCTCGTAGTGGTTAAGGTAGTCCCCCACCGTCAAAAGGCGCGCGGCGTGGGCCAATGGATAGCGGTAGGCCGGATCGATCCGGTGCATCGGCGCAAGCGTCTCGAAGAGATCGACGGCTGTATGCGCCAGCCAGCGCGCAAGCGGGGGGTGAACCCCGAAACGATCCTGAAGGCTCTCAAGGCTCGGTTGCGTGCCCGGCGGGAGGCGTAGCCCCGCACCGCGCAGCAGCTGCTGCAGGTAGAGCCCTTCGCGCACCCCCACCCCGCTGGTGATAGTGCAGCCCGAGCCGAGCTTGCGCGCCACCCGTGTGAGAATCAAAACCCCCTCGCGAATCACATCCAGCCGCTCGGCCTTAAAGCCGATCTGTTTCAGTCGGGTCGGGTTGGCGCGGATGATGTCGGCCAGGAAGTGGCGCTGATCGGCTAGATTGAAGCGGTAGGCGTGGAGCACCTCAAAGGGGTAGTTCTCCTTTTTCATCAGCACATTGGCCAGTGCGCGCAGCGTGCCCCCCACCCCGATAAGCGGTTTGCCGCGAAAGTTCTCAGGCAGGTCTTGAAGCGTGCGGCTCACATAGCGAAGGGCCCCTTTGACATCGGGGGTGCCGTCGAAAAAGAGCTCCTTTAAGCGAACGGTGCCCAGTGGATAGGAGAGGCAGTCGCGCACCTGCCCATTCTCTATCAGCGCCAGCTCCGTTGAGCCACCACCGATATCGATACTCACCCCCTCACGCACCGGAAGCAGATTGGCTGCTGCCAGACCTCCCAGGCGCGCCTCCTCCTGGCCTTCGATCACCCGTACTTGCAGACCGCAGCGCTGCTTCACGCGGCGCAAAAACAGCTCACGATTGGGCGCATCGCGCACGGCAGAGGTGGCCACAGCCAGCACACGGCGGGCTTTAAAGGCCTGAGCGATCTGGACAAAATCGGCAAGCGCCTCCTGGGCGCGCTGCATCGCCGCCTCCTGAAGCTCACCGCCGTTTTTCCAGGCGTTCTCACTGATGCGAACCCGCGCCTTGGCTTCACGCAGAAGGTGAAAGCCGTAGCGGCTGGTTCGCTCAAACACCGCCATGCGAACCGAGTTGGACCCGATATCGATTACGGCGGTGACCTTGGCCATGCTACTGCTCTTTTTGTAGCTGCTCAAACTTGAGCGTCAGCTCCTCTGCACTCTCCACATTATCCGGATCGGGGACGATACAGTCTACCGGGCAGACCGCCACGCAGGCGGGCTCGTCGTAGTGACCCACGCACTCGGTGCAGCGATCGGGATCGATCAGGTAGACCGGATCCCCCTCCTCAATCGCCTCATTAGGGCACTCATCGAGGCAGGCGTCGCAGGCGATACACTCTTCGTTGATTATCAGTGACATTGCTGTCCTTATCTATGGCCTTGGTTTGGGTGTGCGGTTTTTACACCAATGCCGCTTAATCTAATCTTTTTTCCCCGGTGGCGTGTACTCTAAAAGAAGTGTCGCGATGGTGCCCTGTGTATCGATACGGTTTTGGAGGCTCAGGCTCCCGCCTAGCGCCTCAGCTGCACTCTTGGCCAGATAGAGCCCCAGACCGGCCCCTTTATGTTCGCCTTTGCCCACAAAGGGGGCGAAGATATCCACCCCTTGATCGAGCCCCCTACCCTCATCGATCACCTCAACAATCAGCTGCCGATCGAGCAGACGGGCGCGAAGGGTGATCTGTTTGCCTTCGGGGGTGAACTTAATCGCATTGCCCACGAGGTTTTGGAGGATGTGGCTAATCAGTGTCGGCTGGGTCTTCATCATCAACGACTCGGGGGCGATCTCCCCCTTAAGCACCCGCCCCTGCTCGTGGGCGAGCAGCTGGAAATCCGCCACCTTTCGTCTTAGAAACTCACTGATGTTGACCGGCTCGGGGGGATCAAACTGGGCATACCCCGCCCGCCCGATCTCTAAGATGGTGCCGGTCATCTTGTTCATCTCATCGATCACCTTATTGGTGTGGCGCAGCACCTCCTGATACTTTTCGGGGGTGCGCTCCTTAAGCAGCGTGACATCGTTTTTGGCCTTGATCACCGCCAGGGGGGTTTTGAGCTCATGGGCGATACCGATAAAGAGCTCGCGTTGATAACCGATGTGCCCCTGCAGACGCCGCAAAAGGGTGTTAAGGGTATGGGCCAGGGGTCGAAACTCCTGGGGAAGACGGCGCTGATTGACCGGGCTGAGCGACTGCTCGTTCATGCTCGCCAGCTCGTGGCTGAGGTTGCGCACCGGACGGGCCAGAAGGGCCGAGTAGAGGTAGGAAAAGAGCGGGATAAAGATAATCGCCAGCAGGTTGAGAAAGAGAATGATATTTCGAATCCGCTCTAGTAGCGCCACGCTGCTGGTGATGTTGCGCGTCACCTTCAGGTAGTGGCCGCTGCTATAATCATAGGGGTAGTAGAGGTGCTTGAGATGGTTGGTGCCGATGCGCTCCTGCTCGAAGTAGGCGCCGCTGCGATCCTCTTTGGTGTCGAGATCGATCTCGATGGAGATCAGCTGCGCCTGACAGCCGTAGGGGGCCTCTATGCGCACCCCCTCTTGCTGCTCCTGAGCCTCGGAGAGCACCTCCTGGGCCGCTTTGTGCATCTCGGCACGCACCTCCTCATAGATGCTGTGCTTAATGAGGCTGTAGACCACATAGGAGAAGACAAAGACCAGCGCCGCAATGGCTGGCAGCAGCTTAGCGGCGAACTCCCCCCTTACGCTTTTGAAGGGTAGCAAAAGCGATAACCCCGCCGCCGGACCGTCTCGATGGTGTCGATCTTGAGCGGCTTATCGATCTTTTGACGAATCTGATTGATCGCCACCTCGATCACATTAGGCGTGACCAGCTCGGGCTCCTCCCAGATGGCATCGAGAAGCTGCTCTTTACTCACGATCTGATCGCGGTGACGCGCGAGATGGGTGAGCACCTCAAAGGGCTTGCCTTTGAGCTCGATCTCGTTGGACTTAAAGTAGATCTTCTCCTCGTCGGGGTCGATTCGAAGATCCTCAATCTCGAGCACATTGGTGCCGCCAAAGCGCAGCCGCGCCTCGATGCGCGAGACCAGCACATCAAACTCAAAAGGCTTTCGGATATAGTCATCGGCCCCCATGCGCAGCGCCTCGATCTCGCTCTCGCGATCGTCGCGGGCAGAGATGACCACGCAGGCGGTTCTTTGGGACTTCTTTTTGACCTCGGGAATCAGATCCAGACCATCCCCATCGGGCAGCATCCAGTCGGTCAACACCAGATCGTAGTTACGGATTCCGATAAAATACTGGGCATCTTTAAGGCTCTCCGCCTCATCGGTCTGAAAACCCAATTCGCGCAACCCTTCTGAGAGGGTTTTGTTGAGCGTGCTCTCATCCTCCACGATCAAAATACGCATCGATATCACCTTTTATTGCGGGTTGAAGAGCGCGATTATAGCACAACCTAAGGAAATTTTAAACTTTCAGAGGGGGAGTGGATTTTCTGTTTTGGTAAGGTTTAAGTTTGTCGTTTGAGGGTGTGGGTGACAGAGACCGCCGCGTGGGGGAAGATATCGGGCTTTTCGATGCTAAGCACCACCTGCTGCACCCGATCGCTTAGGGCCATCAAACCCGCCGCAATCTCACACAGCGCCGTCTCGATCAGGCCATACTGCCCCTCTTTAAGCATCTTCTCAATCCGCTCGATCGCCATGGCGTAATCGACATACTCCCCCTCCTGGCTGTAGTCATAGTCGATGCTCGCATTGATATGGAGCCGCTGGGGGGCGTTTCGCTCATGGGGCAGAATGCCGATCACCGCCCGAATGCCGAGATTGTGGATACCGATTGTCATGAGACGGTCGCCTCCTGGCCCCTAAAGAGCCGTATCAGATTCGGGATGTGTTTATAGATAATAATAATCGCCATAAGGATCAAAGGCGCATGGCTGCCAATCCCCGGCAGGCCGCCGTAGTGGATCACGAAGCTGGCCAGAACCGCCGCAAGCAGGCCGGCTAGCGAGGAGACCGAGGAGATTCTAAGCCAGCGCCCCACCGCAAACCAGACCGCAAGCCCCACTAAAGCAGAGAGCGGGGAGAGCACGAGCAGCACGCCCACGCCGGTGGCCACCCCTTTGCCCCCCTCAAACTTCAAAAAGGGGCTAAAGCAGTGGCCGATCACCGCCAGAATCGCCACGCTCCACTGCACATGGGAATCCAACCCCGCCGCCATCGCAGCCAGCACCAGCGCGGCCCCCTTGATGGCATCCAGCCCCAGCGTCGCAGCGGCGAGCTTTTTAGCCAGGGCGGGGTTCTGCTCTTTTAGTACACGCAACACATTGGTTGCACCGATGCTGCCACTGCCGTGTGCGCGAATATCCACTTTACCGAAACTCCTGGCCAGCAGCAGACCAAAGGGGATCGCTCCGATCAGGTAGGCGGCGAGATAAAACTGCACATTGATATTAAATAAAAAGTCCATCCGCTAAACTCCCACTTCTGCTTTCGTTATAATGATAATAACCGAGCGGCCCTAAGGGGGTCGTAAAAGAGGAGAGGTTTTGGAAAAAGAGACACTCAAAGCGGCCATTTTGGAGCAAAAAAAACGCCTGGGCGTCACGATCGCAGCGCACTTTTATCAGCGCGACGAGGTGGTGGAGGTTGCCGATCTGGTGGGTGATAGTCTGGAGCTCTCCAAAAGAGCCCGTGATGATGAGGCGCCCTATCTGCTCTTCTGCGGGGTGGGGTTTATGGCGCAGGGGGTGAAGATCCTGGCACCCAATAAGCGGGTCTTTATGCCCCGCATCGCCTGCTGCTCCATGGCGCGGATGATCGATGCGAGCTACTTTAATGCCAGCGTCGAGGCGATGATCTCTGCTGGGATTGCACGGGAGAACATCTATCCTGTCACCTATATCAACGCCAGCGCAGAGGTCAAAGCCGAGGTGGGCAAGATGGGCGGCATGGTCTGCACCAGCTCCAATGCCGCAGTGATTATGGAGCACGCCCTTAAGAGTGGTAAAAAGATCCTCTTTGTGCCCGATCGCTGCCTGGGGGAGAATCTGGCGATCAAGATGGGGCTCAAATCCGCCGTAATCGGGCGCGAGAGCCCTGAAGAGATGGCCAGGGCCGATGTGATCTGCTTTGATGGCTTCTGTTCGGTGCATCAGCTCTTTACGCCCGAGGATATTGACTTTTACCGCGAACGCTACCCCGACATCCTCATCGCCGTGCATCCGGAGTGCGATCCGAAGGTGGTGGCCAAAGCGGACTTTAGCGGCTCAACCAGTCAGATTATCCGCTGGGTGGCCGAGCAGCCGATCGAGCAGAAGATCGCCGTGGGCACGGAGTTTAATCTGGTCAACCGTCTACGCGAAAAGAACACCTTCGTCCTCTCGGCCACCAAACCGGAATGTCCGACGATGAACGAGACCACACTTGAAGAGGTCAAGGCGGTACTCGACTCGATCGAAGCGGGCACCTTTATCAACGAGATGACGATCGATGATGAGACCCGCGAGTGGGCGGCGATCGCGCTCAACCGGATGCTGGATCTCAGCCGCTAGTGCGGGTGGCGTACTTTTTGATGGTCTTGGGCGCCATGCCGGTGGTGCGGGCTATGAGAGCGGGGGTGGGCTTCATCCCCAGCACCTCTAAAACCGTCACGGCGGTCTCGTAGCGCACCTGCGCATCACGGCTGCGCATCAAAGAGGCGTTTTGGGTCTGCTTTTTGCGCTTGGCCCGCACCGCTTTCGGCTCCACTTCACTCGCGCGACTATCAAGATGACTCGCCGCCAGAAGGGCCAACCACGGCAGCGCCAGCCGATCGGACTCGGTGATGGGGGTGCGCCTCTTCTCTTGAGCATTCAAACGGTGGCGCGCCGCCCTTTCAAGCCGATCGATCGTCTGCTCTAAAAGCGGCAGCAAGAGCGGCTCAAGCAGACGGCGGGATCGAGGCTCGATTGGTGCGCCCTTAGGCCAGCAGCCCGTATGCACCACCCAGTGCAAAAACCCCAACCCCGAAAGCAGCTCTTTAGGCAGTAGACCGTGCTGCTTCTCAAGCCGCCTATAGAGCGCTTCATAGGATTGCCGACAGCGCGCGGCGCGATCGAGCAGCTCGACCAGATCGAGATCGGTCCGCGCAAAACACCACCGAGAGCCCCCCTCATACGAGCGGGGATGAAAACACCACTCCGGATTCATGGGGCTATTTTACCCAATTGGCACCTCAAAAGCGGTAGGCCATACCGACAAGAAAGATGTCAATCCCCTGATTGGGGCTTTTAAGGCCGGCATTGGAGTAGTGCATGTAGCGAAAGTGAAGATCGATAGCATCACTCCGCATCCCAACCCCAACGCGATCCTCAAACTGAAAGTGTGATGACATATCTCTGCTGTCTATTAGCTTTTTAGTAATCAAAGAGATGCCCACCCCAAGCTCCAGATAGGGAGTGAAGGCGCCTGGGCGGTAGAAGTTGACCGTAAAAACCGGCGAGTAGGCGATCGCTGAAAGGCGATCGTGTCGGCCATCCCACTGATTAATCGAGAGCTCGTGATAGCCGCTTAGATAGAGCCGATCGGAGGAGTCGCACAGTGGTTGCAAAAAGAGGCGCTGAAGACCTAAGCGATAGATCTTGATCCCGTCTTTGCTCTCGCCAATATCCGCCGAACCCCAGATGCGCGGCGTATCCGCCATAGCCGAGAGACCCAGAACCCCAGAAAGCGCTATCGTCACCAAAAATCGAAAAACCAAAAGCCTCCCCCTATACACAAACAGCACAAATCAAACTAAATGTATTTTGGCACGGTTTGCTTAAAATTAAAGGGTTAAATAATCAAATAAAGATGAGGATAATTTATAAAAATGGCGGACAGGGTGGGATTCGAACCCACGGTGAGTTGCCCCACACACGCGTTCCAGGCGTGCGCCTTCGACCACTCGGCCACCTGCCCGTAAGCTGATAAATCGGAGAAGAGAACCCGTGGCGGGCAGGGTGGGATTCGAACCCACGGAGGTTTGACCCTCGCCGGTTTTCAAGACCGGTGCTTTTAACCACTCAGCCACCTACCCAGTCGGATACATTTTGGAGGCGGCACCCGGATTCGAACCGGGGATCAGAGCTTTGCAGGCTCCTGCCTTACCACTTGGCTATGCCGCCCTAACACACGGGGCTTAAAACCCTCATGGTGCCCGAGGCCGGACTCGAACCGGCACGGACGAACCGTCCTCAGGATTTTAAGTCCTGTGTGTCTACCATTCCACCACTCGGGCGCAAAAAATCTGGAGCGGGAAACGAGATTCGAACTCGCGACCCCAACCTTGGCAAGGTTGTGCTCTACCCCTGAG
>PWVP01000136.1 GCA_003561815.1 Campylobacterota bacterium
ATAATCAGCCGCCACGCCTCGATAAACCCCGCCGCTAAAAACTCCATACAGCCCTACCGGTTGACAAAAAAGAGCGGCTCACCCTGCAGACGAAACGCCGCTATCGCCTCACGCGCTTCATCAGAGGTGAGCCACGCGATCAAGCTTCTAGCTGACTCGTAGCGGGTGTTTGGACAGCGCTGAGGATCGACCGCCATAACGGCGTAGGGGTTTTGCAGCAGGCCGTCACCCTCATGAAGGATCGCCAAGCGGCGGGGCCGATCGCCCCGGCTCTCGCGGTATTTAAGATAGGTGCCCCGATCGGTGAGCGCCACCGCGCCACGCTCCTCGGCCATGATAAGCGACTGGATCATCCCCTGCCCCGCCTCAAAATACCAGCGTGCCTCACGGCGCGGCTGCGGGCGACCCGCTACGCTCTGATCCCACAGCCAGAGCTCTTTGGCGTGGGTGCCGGAGCGATCGCCGCGACTGATAAAGGGAAGTTGCTGCTGCCGGATCGTCTCTAGCGCCTCGATAATCGACCCCTCGGCCAAAGCCGCCTTATGGGTTTTAGGGCCGACGAGCATAAAATCATTGGCCATAATGTGGCGCTTATCCACCCCAAAACCCGCCGCCTCAAAAGCCGCTTCACCCGCCGGGTCGTGGGTCAGAACCGCATCCACATCACAGCCGCGACCGAGGGCTAACGCCTGACCGCTGCCCACCGCCACCCAACGCAGCCCGACCCCCGTCGCCGCCTTAAAGGCGGGGGCCAGCTCGTCTAAAAGCCCCGTATTGGCGGTACTGGTGGTCGTGGCGATCAGCACCTGATTCGCCTGCAAACCGATCGCCAGCACAACCCCCACTAACCACAGCCGCATACTAAACCTTTACCGTCCGATATGGGAATATCGCATATCGAAGATAAAAGAGAGGTTAAATTTTATTGACCGTTTGGTGTGGGAGTCTTAACCAACACCCACCCTCCAATCTTTGGGGATACAGATAGCCTGATTTCTGCCGTTTTGAAAACCTTGGCCAAAAAGGCAAGTAAGAGCGATGGCAATATTAGACTATCGCGCTATAATCACAAAAGAGATGACCGTCGGGCTATAGGGCCGACAGTCTGCAAAAGGAGGGTCAACCATGGCAAAAGATCTTAGGCTGGTGGCTACAAGGTTTGTTCGCAGCGCAGGCAAACTACTCGACCTAGGCAACACCAGGCGCCCATTCAGGCCCACGCTAAAGCGCGGTGAGAACATCCGCCGCTCATGGGAAAATGTGGGTCGCTCAATGGATCGATCGTTAAGGGTTTTCGAGCGTGAAACACCCAACGCATAACAAAAAACAGACCAGCACAGCCACCCAACCCAACAAGCACGGTTCGTAGGAATCGCTCCGCCAAATCCAAGCCTCACGCCACGAGGTTTATAGAGGCTCCATCCCTCACCCTGAGCACCTTCAGAGATTTGAAGAGATTCTACCAGGAAGCGCCGATCGCATTCTCAAAATGACAGAAGAGGATCTACGGCACACCCATCAGATTCAGCGCAAACTGACCAAAGATGATTTTATCTACTCCATGACAGGGCTTGTGCTCGCCGGACTAATCGCCATCGGATCCGTTGGTGGAGGCATATATCTGATCGCCACAGGACACGACTGGGCAGGTGTCTCGGTGGTGGGCGGAACACTGGTCTCTTTGATTGGTACTTTTATCTATGGCACAAACCAAAAGAACGACATAGAGCGGACTTGACAACCAACCTTTGGAAAGGCGACAAGCGAGAGGTGAACTCCCCATTCTCAACCCCACCCAAATCAAGCCCCTAGCGCCCCAGCCGCTCCACCTGCCGGTAGCGGAAAATCAGCTTTTCTGCCGCGGCAATCAGCTCCTTAATCGCCATGTCTGGTGCCCATGAGAGGCTGATCGCCTCCCTAGCCTCCTCTTCGCTATAACCGTAGCTTTGGAGCACAAAGGAGGGTTTGGAGAGCGATAGAGAGCACCCTTCGCCGTTGGTGATGGTGATGCCTTCGATGATCAGGGTGTTGACCAGCTGCCGTGCGCGGATGTTTGGCAGGCGAATCAGCAGGGAGTTGTCCAGCACCGCACCGCTTGGGGGCAGATAGGGGTCGATATGCGCTTCGTTAAACAGGGCAAGCAGCGCTTCGCGGGCGGCCGGGTCGATCGCGTCGATCGACCCGGCCGGGTCGATCAGCTGCACCTGATCGCCGCCGATCGCTTCGAGTGCGGCCAGATCGTTGAGATAGAACGAATCCATCTCATAGGCTTCCGCGACGATCGTAAAGCCCGATTCGAGCAGGCGCACCGCTTCAGCTTCGTTGAGCTGGCCTTGGTTAAAGAGCGGTCTGGTGCGACCCTCCTCGTGGGCGAGCAGCTTTTTTCGCAGATCATAAGCCGCTCGCTCGCAGGCCGCGACGGGGCGGCTGATAAAATCGATGCTTGAAAGCCGCGCACTATCGTGATGGCGGTGGTAGTAGTCTAAAATCACGCGTTTTCTTTGCCGAAATGGTGCGCAAAACGCGCATTGGCATAGGCGATCACATCGGCCTGATAACGGCGATAACGCGAAAGCAGTGCGCTCGCCGCTTCGGTCAGGTGCGAACCGCCGCCGCTGCTGCCGCCGCGCTGACGCTCGACGACACTCGTGCCCAGACGCTTCTCCATCTCTTCTAGATGCAGCCACGCTTTTTTATACTCCAACCCCATCGCCTCAGCCGCACTCTTAAGCGATCCATGCTCGGCTATGAGCTCCAAAAGCCGCATTTTGCCCTCGCCAAAGGCCAGCGCGCCCCCACCATCAGCCAGCCACACCTTCGCCCGTGGGGAGAGCCCCTGTGCCACCGGCGGCGTGGACCGTTCGCGCCGCTTGCGCTTTTCGCCCCCAAAGCAGCCGAGCAGACAGTCGCTAATACGCACCCCCATCGCCTCGGCGGCTTGCCCCACCTCGGGCACACTCGCGCCGCTTGTTTTGGCGATCGACCAGGCACTCGCACAGGGCAGGCGCCCCTCTTTGAGACTCTCTTGGATTTCGTTTTCCAGACTCATAGGGTTATCCTTGCAGAGTGGGTGTAGAGGTTCATCTTCTGACCGCGCGC
>PWVP01000235.1 GCA_003561815.1 Campylobacterota bacterium
CACCACCACCATAGAAGGTGTCGCTACCTCCACCGCCAAAGAAGGTGTCGTTATCGCTTCCGCCATAGAGAGTGTTATTGCCACCATTGCCCCGAAGTTCGTTATCGCCCGAGAGGCCACGAATCACATTGTCGTCACTGCTGCCAGTCAGAGTGTCATTGTGCTCAGAACCGATCAGGTTGTGAATATTCACCAAAGTATCGCTGCCCATGTCACCACCGATCGCTTGCTGCGAGCCTTGGATACCCAAATCCACTGTTACGCCACTGGCCGCCTTACTGTAGTCAACCGTGTTGACACTAGCGACCGCCCCATCATACGAGCCATCAAACCGGTTATTGCTGCTGCTGCTGACAAAGGTGTTGTTGCCGCCATTGCCGTAAAAGGTGTAGTCTTTATCAGATCCGGCCACAAAAACATCACTGTTTCCCGATCCACGGATAATCGAGATATCCTGCAGGGTGTCATAGCCAGGACCAACCACATGATTATCATCCCTGCTCAGATCGGCTAGAATGGGACCGCTCGATCCATCATAGTAGGCCACATCCCCCTCGCCCCCGCCGCCAACGAGCGTGTTGTGCCCCCCGCCGCCGCTTAGGGTGTTGTTATCGCCGCCGTGGGCGTAGAGGTTGTTGTTCTGGCTGTTGCCTATCAGGATGTCCTGCTGGCCGGTGCCGCGCACATCCTGAATATTGATCAGCTCATCCTCCCCGCCGGCACGCACGGTTCGCATATCGGCCAGACGGACCACCACGCCATCGGAGGAGGGGCTGTAATCGACCATATTGCGACCCGAGCCGCCATTGAGGATGTTGTTGCCCCCATCGCCGCCATAAAGCGTGTCGTTACCCGCCCCCCCAAAGAGGCTGTTATCCAGATCGTTGCCATAGATCACATCGTTTTGGGCCGAACCGATCACATTGTGGAGGTTAAGCAGCTCATCCGTGCCACCCTCACCGTTATCAATGGCGCGATTTTGAGAGAGGTCCACATGGATGCCGTGCTCAGACCAGCGATAAGTGACGGTGTTGGTGTCCATACCGGTCGGGTTGTAGCCGCCATCGAGGGTGTTGTTGCCACCGCGGCCGCTTAGGGTGTCGCTGCCCAGCCCGCCGATTAGGGTATTATCAGCACTGTTGCCCACCAGCGTATCATCAAAGTCAGAGCCGATCAGGTTGTTAATGTCCATCAAAATATCGACACCGGAGCCGAAAGCCATCTGGTTCTCCAGGCTCGCCTGCACACCGCTTAGCTGATTCTCGTAGCTGACCGTATTGACGCCGCCGCCGCCCTCAAAGGTGGTGTTTCCCTCCCCCGAAAAGAGCAGGTTGTTGCCATCAATCCCTTGGATAAAGTCGTTTCCGCTACCGCCATAGATGGTGTTATCACCCCCGCCGCCGAAGATGGTGTTGTTGTTGCTGTTTCCGCTGAGGGTGTCGCCATACTCCGAGCCCACGACATGATCGATATTGCGCAGAACATCCTCACCAAAGCCGCTTCCTGCGCCATCGGCCTCATCGCGCAGCTCAACCACCACCGAGCCGCTGGAGCGCTCGTAGCTGACGGTGTTGTTTCCCGTGCCGCCATCGAGGATGTTGTTGCCCCCACCGGCGATGAGCAGATCGTTGCCCGATCCACCATCGAGCAAGTTGTTCCCGCCACCGGCGATGAGCGTGTCGTTACCGGCGCCACCGCGCAGGATGTTGTTCTGGTCGTTGCCTATCAAGGTGTCATTAAAGTCCGAACCGATAACCCCGGAGATCCCCTCAAGGGTGTCGCTAATCTCCCGCTGGCTTCGATCGTAGGGATCCACCGTCACCCCGCTGGCTTCACCGTTTTGAAGATCGACTATCACCCCTTTATTGTCCTGGGTGAGGGAGGGGTCCATAATCAGCTCTTCATCGCTGTATTTAAGCAGAAAGTCGTAGCTGACCGTATCAAAGCCGCTGCCGCCTATCAGGGTGTTTTCGCCCGCACCGCCGCTAAGGGTGTTTTGGCCCTCGAGCATAATCAGGGTGTTGTTGCCAATCCCCCCATAGACCGTGTCATCCGCATAGCCCCCATAGACCGTGCTATCGCCATCGCCGGTGTAGACGATGTTGTCGTTGAAGTTGGTAGGAAGCACAAACCCTTCGCTATAGGCGGCGCTGTGAAACTCGTAATCAGAGGGGCGGGTGATCTCTTTCATCTGAATACCGATAACCGACGAGCCCTCCATCCGAACCACATCGGGCATCGCGATATCGCCCCGGTTCTCCTCGGGGACAAACTCCAGATCAAACTCAGAGACATAATTGGCCCTCAGGGCAAACTCGGTGCCATCGGGCTGGGGAAAATAGCGCAGCTTCAGCTCCACCACCTCGCCACTCTCGTAGCGCTGCGCATCAAACAGCTCGCTGCTTCGGGTGATCACCCAGTCGCCGCTTCCAAGCTGTGTGCCGCCTACCAGCTCGTAGCCTGCCGGGAGCCCTTCGATGCTCAGCTGCGTCAGTCCAAACCCCTCTGGCTGCTGGGGGCGCAGCCGGATCAGTTTAGTCAGGTAGTTCTGGCCGCTCGCATCGCGTCCGAAATACTCCGGATCGTTGACATAGATCTCCTGGGGCTGCACCCGCCCGCGGTAGTCCAGTGTCTGCGGCTCATACTGCGCCATGGGTGAGCTGTCCACATGGCCTAGACGGCTTCCGCCGCCGCCTAGCACCTCCAGGTGGCTTGCCTGATCGATCTCGCGCGCACGGGTCTGATAGATCCCGAAGTCCGACTCCAGTGAGGCCGAGACCGCGTTGGTCACCCGGGAGATGGCATCGGGTACCGGAGGGGGCGGGGGGACGAAATCCCCCACCCCGTCACGCTGCGGATCGACCCGCTCACGGATCAGGCTCACAAGCTCCTGATCGAAGCGCCCTTCGTTTTCAGGTACATCGACCTTGGGCATCATCTCCACCGGAGGGGGCATCCGATCGCTCAACCCGCTCGGGCGTGGCGGCTCCCCCTCCTCGATCTCCTCCTCTTCCGGGTAGGGGTTATAGACATCCGGCAGCGCTACCGGCTCGGAGGTGATGATCGCATCCTGGGAGACTTCGCCGATCTGGCGAACGCGGGTTAGCAGCTGATCGAGCTCGAGCGCACCGCCATCGGCAAAGCGAATCCGCGGCGGTGTTGCATCAAAAGCCAAAAGCCCCATCGAGACGAAGTTGATTCGCCCGCCATCGGGCAGCAGCATAAGAATATCGCCGCCCACCAGCTCAAAGTATGAGTTGGTACCATCGAAACCGAGCACCACCTCATCGCCGGGGCGGACAAATACCTCCGCCTCCTCTCCCGCTGGAGGCCGACTCTCCACCTGAACAGTGTGACCAACATAGGAGACACGATCTGTCGATGCCATCGCCGCCTAAGACCCCCATTCAAGCCCTTTTGGCCACCAAAGAGGCCTAAAAGAGACTTTATAAAGACTTTAAAAAACGCCTTTTAGGTAATTATATCGTATTAAAGGGGAAATTTTCAAGTCAAATGGAGCACACGGGGGTGCTCCATCAAAGAGGGGGTGTAAAAAGGAGCGTTAAGCGGCTTAAAAGCCTGAAAGCACCCGATACCAGCGGCGGCCATCGAGCTTGATCTCCATCTCAACCTGACAGAGGCCATCTTGAAAGACCGTCTCCACCACCTGGGCGTTTCGGATCACCGCGTGCACCTGGGTGCGAACCGTGGTGTTCTGCACCACCGCATCGCGGATGGTGTCCGTCGCGTTGATGCGGATACCATACATCTTCTCGCCTAGCTGACGATAGCCATCGGCAATCGCTGCGCGTTTGGCCAGCACCAGCGCCTGTGCCGGCGAGATGGTGTCTTCTGGCGCCACCCCCATACCGATCGCACGGATGGTGATGATATTGGTCGGCTGCAAAATCGGGGAGTTGGGGATCAGATACTCATCGGTATGAACATCGTCCATGCCCCCCATGCCGCCACCGCCCTGTTGTCGCTGCTGCTGTTGCTGCTGGGGAACCGGCTCATAAACCACCTCCTCTACCACATACTCCTGGGCGTTTACCGCCGCTGCCAAGGCACCGGCAACTACCAGTGCTACCACTCGTTTCATAGCCCTTGCTCCTTTTATTAGCGCTGTTTGCCGTAAAAAGCAAGGGGTGTTCCAGTTTTTATGAATTGTGAAAAAAAGAGAAAGAAGCGCCCCCGATCGGGGGCACCAGAAGGGGAGAGGCTACTCGATAAAGTCGTCGTCGGTGATCTCTTCCATCTCTTCGGCTTTGGGGCAGCAGGCGATGGAGACCACCTTGTCGCTCTCATCGACACGGACGATAATCACACCACTGGTGTTACGGCCCGCTTTACGAATCGTCTCCATATCCACGCGGATCATGTTGCCTTTGGAGGTGAGCACCATCAGATCTTTGCTCGGATCGTTAATCACCACATCCACAATCTGACCGGTTTTAGGGGTGAGCTTCATCGCAATCACGCCCTTGCCCCCACGGCTCTGCTGGCGGTACTCACTCGCCTCGGAGCGCTTACCGATGCCGTTTTCACTCACGGTGAGCAGCTCCACATTCTCATCCTGGATAATGGTCGCCCCGGCGACAAAGTCGTTTTCGATTTTAAAGCGAATCGCAGTGACCCCTTTGGCCGTACGGCCCATCTGGCGTACCTGATCGATGGGGAAGCGCACACTCATCCCCTGCTTGGTGAGCACGAAGAGCTCATTGATGCTCTCATCGGCGATCTGGGCATTGACCAGCTCATCGCCCTCCACCAGCGTAATCGCCCGCACCCCGACATTTCGGATATTGCTGTACTCGCTGAGGTTGGTGCGCTTGACGATCCCCTTTTGGGTAAAGAAGACCAGCGACTTGGACTCATCAAAGTCACTGGTGGGGATAATGGCGCGAATCTCTTCACCCTCTTTGAGGTTGAGCAGATTGACCACCGCTTTGCCCTTGGCGCCCCGCCCCGCTTCGGGGATGCGGTACACCTTCAGCCAGTAGAGCTGGCCGTTGTTGGTGACAAAGAGCAGCGTATTGTGGGTATCGGCCACAAAGAAGCTCTCGATAAAGTCATCATCGTAGGTGGTCACCGCCAGCTTCCCTTTGCCGCCACGGTTCTGCTTCTCGTAGGATTTGAGATCGACCCGCTTAATGTAGCCCCGGTGGGTGATGGTCACCACCATCGGCACATTAGGGATCAGATCCTCCACATCAATATCGTCATAGTCATCTTCGATGTCGGTGCGGCGGGTGCTCTGATACTTCTCTTTAATCTCGCCAAACTCCTCTTTGATCAAGCTATTGAGCTTCTCATCGCTTTTTAGGATGCCGGTGAGATACTCGATCAGCTCCATCAGCTGGCGGTACTCGTTCTCGATCTTATCGCGCTCCAGGCCGGTCAGGCGCTGCAGCCGCATCTCCAAAATCGCCTGAGATTGCCGTTCGCTGAGCTCAAAGCGGGTCATCAGCTGCTCTTTAGCGGTGGGGGCATCGGGGCTGGCTTTAATCAGCGCCACAATCTCATCGATATTATCCAGCGCGATACGCAGCCCTTCAAGGATGTGCGCGCGCGCCTTGGCCTTTTCGAGATCGAAGATGGTGCGACGAATCACCACCGTTTTGCGGTGGGCCAAAAAGACATTGAGCACCTCAGCGAGGTTCATAATGCGCGGCTCTTTGTTGTGGATACCGAGCATAATGATGCCGAAGGTGACCGCCATATTGGTCGATTTGTAGAGGTTGTTGAGGATAATATCGGCCATCGCATCGCGCTTAAGCTCGATGACGATCCGCATCCCTTCGCGATCGGACTCATCGCGCACCTCGCTGATCCCCTCAATCTCCTTGTTTTTCACCATATCGGCGATCGACTCGATCAGCTTGGCTTTATTCACCTGATAGGGGATCTCATCGACGATGATCACCTCCTTTTTGCCGATCTGTTCGATATGGGTTTTAGCGCGGATGCGGATACGGCCACGGCCGGTGGTATACGCGTCGATAATCCCCTTTTTGCCGAAGATGATGCCGCCGGTGGGAAAATCGGGGCCGGGCACAAACTGCATCAGCTCCCCAGGGGTCGCCTCCGGGTTGTCCACCAGATGGATACAGGCGTCCATCACCTCATCGAGCCGATGCGGCGGAATATTGGTCGCCATCCCCACCGCGATCCCGCTTGAGCCGTTGACCAGAAGGTTGGGCACCCGGCTGGGCAGCACATCGGGCTCACTCTCCTGGCCGTCGTAGTTGGGGATAAAATCGACGGTATCCTTCTCGATATCCCGCAGCAGCTCCTCGGCCATCTCGGTCATGCGCGCCTCGGTATAACGCATCGCCGCGGCGTTATCGCCATCGACCGAGCCGAAGTTCCCCTGGCCATCAACCAGCGGCACGCGCATGGAGAAGTCCTGCGCCATCCGCACCATCGCATCATAGACCGCACTGTCGCCGTGGGGGTGGTATTTACCGATCACTTCACCGACAATACGGGCCGACTTTTTATAGGCCGATCGCGGCGAGATGTTCAGCTCGTTCATCGCATAGAGGATGCGGCGGTGAACCGGCTTGAGCCCGTCACGGATGTCCGGCAGCGCGCGCCCGATAATCACGCTCATGGAGTAGTCAAGATAGCTGGTTTTGAGAGTCTCCTCAATGTCAATCGGCTGAATCTCTTCGTTCAGCCCCAGCAGATTATCCGCCATGTGTGCCCTTATCGTCAATTTTGGTGGGCGATTTTAACCAAAAGCAACTTATCACTAAGATCCCCCCATTACATTTAAAACGAAGGGGTGTCCATGCAGGAACTGTCCATCACCATCGCCGCCGCGCCGCCACGGCTGGTTATCGGCTCGGGCGAAGGACTCAACCTCTCGGCCATTATGCCGGTTTTGGAGAATCTCGGTCTGGCCTACGAGAGCGAAGCGCTGGTGAAACAAAAGGGGGTCATCGAGCGCCACTACACGCTGCTAGGGGCCGATGACGCGCTGCTTGGGGCCCACGCCGAGGCGATCGCCGACTGCGCGAAAGCCGCGCTTCAGGGGCAGATGCGAAACACCGCCATGAACGCCCTGGCCTACCGCGCGGGGCTGAGCCCCTTTGCCATCTCCACACTGCGGGCGCTGGCCACCTACGAAAATCAGCTTCTTGAGCAGGTGAGCCAGAGCACCGTCCATGAGGTGCTCGCCGATCACGCCCCCTTCTGCGCCCTGGCCGATGGCTATCTACAGGCGCGCTTCTGCCCTAAGCACCACAGCACCAAAAAGGCGGCGCAGCTGAGCGAGAAGATCGAGAGCTATATTCAGCAGGTGGCGGATCTGACCGAAGATCAGGTGCTTCGCTTCTTCTGGGCGATTTTGCAGGCGCTTTTGCGCACCAACCTTTTTAAGCCCCACGAGGGGGCGTTTTTTGAGACCCAGGCGCTGGCGTTTAAGATTGACACCACCCGCTTGAGCGACTTTGCCGCCGGTATTCAGCCCCGCATCGAGGCGTTTATCTACCACCCGATGATGAACGGTGTGCACCACCGCCGCACCCTGATTAGCCGTGGCGGCATCCGCCACTCTGAGCGCACCGAGGATTACCGTCAGGAGGTGCGCTCACTGATGCAGGCCCAGCGGGTGAAAAACGCCGTGATTGTCCCCAGCGGGGCCAAAGGGGGGTTTGTCATCACCCAAAAACCCCTCGATCGCGAGAGCTTTATCCGGTTTTATAGCCTCTATATCGAGGGGCTTTTGGATCTGGTGGATAACCGCCAGGAGGAGAGGATCGTCACGCCTGAGTGGGTGGTGCGCCACGACGGGGATGATCCCTACTTCGTCGTCGCCGCCGATAAAGGCACCGCCAAAATGAGCGACACCGCAAACGCCATCAGCCTCAAGCGGGGTTTCTGGCTCGGAGACGCCTTCGCCTCCGGGGGCAAAAGCGGCTTTTCACACAAGGGAATGGGCATCACCGCCAAAGGGGCCATCAAGTCGATCGAGCGCTTCTTTATCGAGCGGGGGGTGGATCCTAAAGAGCACTCCGTAAGCGTGATCGGCATCGGCTCACCCGCGGGGGATGTGTTTGGCAACGGCATGCTGCTCAGCGAACACTACAAACTCCTTGGTGCGATCGGCAGCCGCGAGATCTTTATCGATCCCGACCCCGATCCAAAAAAGGCGACCGCTGAGCGCCGGCGACTCTTTGAGAACGGGCTGGGGTGGCGCGAGTACAACCCCAAACGGATCAGCAGCGGCGGCGGGGTGTTTGAGAAGGGGGCCAAACGCATTGAGCTCAGCGCCCCGATCAAGGCGCTTTTAAACACCACCCGCCAGAGCGTCAGCGGCCCGGAACTGGCGCGCATGCTCCTGGCTGCCCCCTGCGATATGCTCTTCTCTGCCGGGGTGGGCACCTACATCAAAAGCGAGAGCGAGAGCGAGCGGGCATTGGGGGATAAGAGCACCGAGGGGCTGCGCATCAACGCCAGCGCGGTACAGGCGCTCAGTATCTGTGAGGGGGGCAATCTGGGATTGACCCAAAAGGCGCGGCTGGAGTACGCCTTTAGCGGTGGCTTTGTGGCGACAGATAGCATCGACAACAGCGCCGGTGTGCACACCTCCGATTATGAGGTCAACCTCAAAATCATCCTGGACTCTCTGGTGCGAAAAGGGGCGCTCGATCCCTCCCGCCGTCAGGAGCTGCTCGAAGCGCAACAGCCGGAGGTGGAGAAGCTGGTGCTTCTGAACAACTACACCCAGTCGCTGGCACTCAGCCTCGATCAGCGCCGCGACCCCTGGCCGATTCTAGAGGCGATCCGCATCCTGGAGAACAAGCTCGAGAGCTTTGATCGCATCGCGCTGGATATCCCCCGCCAAAACGAGCTGCGCCGCCTGGTGAGCGAAAACCGTCCGCTACCCCGTCCGCTGCTGGCGGTGCTGCTTGGCTATGCGAAGATTCTGGTCAAAAGCCGCCTGATCGACTCGGGCACCTTCTTAGATGAGCCCATCGCCACCCGCCATCTGGAGCGCTACTTCCCCAAAGCCTTCACCGCCCTGTATAAGCAGGAGGTGCTCGGCCATCCGCTGCGCCATGAGATTACCGCCACCCAGATGGCCAGCTTTCTGATCAACACCCAGGGGGTGGGCTTTATCGCCGATCTGGGCCACATGAGTGAGGGCGATTTTCTGATCAAGATCCAGGCGACACTGGCTGTTGGCGAACTCTTCGGGGCCAGCGATCTGCGCTTTAGCCTCTACCGGCAGGATTTTCGCATGAGCGCGCAGGCGCAGTACACACTGCTGCTGGCTTTGGAGGAGGCGATCGGCTTTGGGGCCGGCTGGGTGGTGCGCCACCGCGCCCACCGCCACGGCGTACTGGAGAGCCCGCGGGTCTTTAGAGAGCAGCTCGATCGCTTCTTGGAGACGCTGCCCATGACGCTGCCGCAAGGGCCGCTCTCAAGCGAGGAGCGCACCGCCCGCTTCTTTGGTCAGCTAGGGCTGGCGCGGTTTGCCCCGCTTTTGCTGATTGTCCACGAGCGGCGCCACCTGCCCTTTGATACGCTGCTGACCACCCTTGAGCAGCTCGACGAGGCGCTGGGGCTTCGCGCTCTTTTAGAGGCGCTGCGATCGGCCAAGGTGAGCAACGAGTGGCAGCAGGGGCTTTTGCCGCTGGCCGAACGGACACTGCATACGAGCGCTGTGCATCTGTGCGAGGCGGCTTTAGAGCATATCCGCAGCGATGAGACCCCCCGCGAGGCGACGGCGCGTTTTATCCAGATGCTGCCCGAGTGGGTGGGCCACGCGCAGGCCGAACGCCCCTTTGAGGCGCTGCTACTGGCGGTGTGGCAGCTTCAGGAGATGGTGGATGCGGCGGGTTAACTGTCGCCGCTGTCGCCACTTCTTCGTCACCTGGGAGCCCGCCCGCCCCTTTGGCTGCCGCTTTTTCGGCTTCAAAAGCGCCGAGATCCCCTCCATGGCGGTGTTTCAAAGTAGCGGTGTGCCCTGTGAGCAGTACAGCCCCCGCCACACCCCTGCTAAAAAGCGAAGCGACTTTTAAGCAACTCCCTTTTGCTACGCTGGTGTTTTACTAAGCCACACTCGGGGGTGAAGCGTGTTAAAATACAACGATCCGAAGAGCGGGGGAGCCTATACGATGCAGGGGGATCTGTTTCAGACACTTTTCGATGCGGTGCCCTTTGGGGTCTATATTGTGGACCCGGATGACTACAGTATCGTCTATATGAACGACCATTTCCGCCCTCTTTTAGAGGGGGCGGTTCAGCCGCTGCTGTGTCACCGGGTCTTTTATGGGCAGGATCGCGTCTGTGAGCACTGCCGCATTGATCCGCTTTTAAGCACCCAAAAAGAGGGGCAGACGCTCCGCTACGAGGTGTTTAATGAGATGGACAACCGCTGGTATCAGATTCAAGATAGGCTGATTCGCTGGCCCGATGGACGGCTTTTAAAGTGCGCTGTCGCGATGGATATCGGCGATCTGAAGGCCACCCAGAACCGTCTGAGTGAGGTGCACGCCGAGCTGGCCATCAAAAACCGGGATCTAAAAGTGCTTTCGGAGATGGACACCCTCACCCGTCTGGCCAACCGGGGGCGGATGGATGGGTTGCTGCGTGCCGAGCTCGATCGCATCAAGCGCTACGGCGGCACCTTCTCGGTGTTGATGATCGACGCAGATCACTTCAAACGGGTCAACGACACCTACGGCCACGCCACAGGGGATACGGTGCTGCAATCCATCGCCGCCACCCTCTCAGAGGCGATCCGCACATCCGATAGCGCCGCGCGGTGGGGAGGCGAGGAGTTTCTGATTCTCGCCCCGCAGATTGGCGATAAGCAGGCAGCAGAGCTGGCCCAGCGGCTCTGTGAGGGGGTGCGCAGCGCACCGTACCCCTACGGCCTGAAACAGACCATCAGTGTCGGTGTGGCGACCTACCGATCGGGTGAGAGCATCGAGCGGCTTCTGGCCCGCGCCGATGAGCAGCTCTATGTCGCCAAGGCCAGTGGGCGCGATCGGGTTGAGTCCGCCGCTGCGCACCCTAAAAAAGGAGTTTGAGTGGAGAGTCTATCCTACGAAAAGCAGGTTTTAAGCCCGATCGCCCAGCGGCTTGAGAGCCATCTACAGAGCGATCTGGGCATCCCTGTCAGCCAGCGAAGCGATCTAGACGCCCCGGCGCGCATCACCCTAAAACACACCACGGTCAGCATCGGTCTGGCCGGCTCGGCGCGGATGCTCTTTGTGCTCAGCTACGACCTCTCTTTAATCGAAGCGCTCACCCGGGCGTTTGCCATGGGGGAGGTGGCACCAGAGGAGATCGAGGAGGTGCAAGAGAGTGTCGCCAGCGAAGTGGCCAATATCGTCCTGGGCAACTCCATCCCCAACTTCCCCGATGGCGGAAAAGGGATCACCATGACCCCGCCGCTGGTGATCTGGCAGGCGCGCACCATCAGTGTCGGCAGCGACGCCAAAATCGCCACCACCCTCTTTGAGACCGACCACGGGGCGATGGCCGCCAACATCATCTGGCCCCATGAACTGTAAGGAGTAGCGACTATGTTAAAAATTTTGGTGGTGGATGACTCGATGATTATCCGCCGCAACCTGCGAAAAATGATCGAAGCGCTCGGCCACACGGTTATCGCCGAGGCCAAAAACGGCCAGGAGGCGATCAGCGCCTACGGCGAGCACCAGCCGGATCTGGTCACGATGGATATCACCATGCCCGAACTCGACGGTATCGAGGCGACCCGGGCCATCTGTAAAGAGAATCCACAGGCTAAGGTGGTGATGATCACCTCCCACGG
>PWVP01000059.1 GCA_003561815.1 Campylobacterota bacterium
GGAGAGTTTCAATCCCCTTCGATCGGGTCAGTGGTTGTAATAAAACAGATTAAAGGGGCAGGCCACCCCTCTGTTTCAATCCCCTTCGATCGGGTCAGTGGTTGTAATGGCATCGGATAGCTTGAATAGTAGCTTCTCTTTTCTTAAAGAAAGCTGTGATCTCAAAAAAACGGAGATCGCCGACGAATTCATGGGCTTTGTGGGCCATTTTTTGTCAAAACGATTCTTAATCATTTCTGAATCGTTAATAATATTACGCATCTTCATTTCCGTATGAAATAGTATTATTTTCTGCCTCTAAATAGCGCAGGAATTTGCGCAGATGGGCGATCTGGGCTTTGATCGCTTTGTCCTGCTCGGGTGCAGCCGGTTGCCGTGGCCGTCTGGCGCGTCGCCTTCGAGCGTGGCTTTGAGGTGTGGGCTTTTTAGGACGAGGTGGCGCATGATGGTTTAGTGCAGCGCCTTATCCAGCCGATCGAGCACAATGACTTCGCCTTCGTAGTGGGCATAGATACGCCGCGCATCGCCATCAGCCCAAGCGTCGCATTCGTGGGTAGAGGGGGCCATGCTTTTTCCTTTGAGGGCTTTAAAATCCAGTCGTTTCAGGTTGTCCCCACTCTCGGCGTAGCGGGCTAGATCGTCGATGCGTTGATTGACCTGTGCCAAGCGATCGGCGCTGATTTTTTGCAGGCTCTTTTCAAACCCTTCGCTAAAGCGCACCTTCGATGAAGGGCTCGCCTGAAGCTGCGCCGCATAGAGCGCGTCGCGACACTGGCCAAAGACCAGCTCACCCCAGCCGCCTAGGGTGTGTTCGCCGCCGGTCGAGAGCAGGAAGGTTTCGGGGATATTGCCCGCCTCATCCGCGCCGACCGCCAGACTCAAGGCCAAACGGCGAAAAGTTTTCAGGTGTTTTTCCACGCTTGTGCAGGCATCGATTTTGACCGGCAGACGCGGGATATGCAGAAGCTCGCTTCCGGTTTCGAAGATATAGATACTCTCATCGGCATACACCTGCGCTAGCGTCTGCAAAAAGCCCTGAATGCTCTTAAACCCGCCGCTGAGATTAAAAACAACGCGGTTATGCGGACTGCGCACGGGTTTTAGACTCTCTTCGCACCAGCGGACCAACTCGCTGAGGGCGGATTGGAAGTCTTCTAAAGAGTTGGTCCTAAGCCCGCCGGGGGCAAAGATCTGCACCGCTGCAAACCCTTTAAGCTTCAGCCACTCCTCGATAAGTCCGGCGGTCTGTTTGCCCAGCCAGGTGTCGGTGCAGACGAGATAGTGGGTATCGCTACCCGTGTAGCGGCTCTCATAAAAACGCATAAAGGTGTTTATCTCCGCCGAGAGGCGACTATCATCCGGGGTGGCGAGCATCTTCTCGCGGGCTTTTGCGATCAGCGCTTCGAGTACCGCTCGATCTTCTGCGGGAACATCATCTTTAGCGTAGTTGGCGTATGCGCCGGCCAGTTTGCGCTCATTTCCTTCGGCGGCGTTTGTGAGAATACTGGTGCCCACGGGGCTAACGATGGTGTTCATGAAGCGCTCCTTTGTGGTTGGGTGTCGAACGATCGATCCAGGTGATGGCTGCTCTAAACTCTTCTAGCATTTTATCGAGTCCTTTTCTTGTGGATTTGCCACCAAAAGCCGATCGGTCAGCTGACTGAAATAGTCAGCGCCCCAGATCGCTAAGGCGCGATCGTCTTGAAGAAAGCGGCGCACATCGGCTTTGGCTGCTTCTAGGTCCACGCTCGCGATGCGCTTTTTTATCATGGCTTTTAGGGCCGATCCATCAAGCGGCGTATCCGATCCCAGATGACCGCTCTGCACGGCTCGCGCTTTAAAGTGCGCCAAAGAGACGGCATGACCGTGGCGCACATACCACTCATAATCAAACCAGTCGCGACCCTTTACGCGGTTTTTCCATTGCCGAAATAGCAGTGCGTGAAGTTTGCCCGCAAAGAGATCGGGCAATGCGAAGCATTTAATATAAAATGAAAAGGGCATCAAAAGCAGCTTCTCTTCGGTCTGAAACCCCAAAGGGGGATCGGTGTCGATCTCAAATTTGATCTTCACGGGCCGCTCTAATCTAAGAGGCTCACCGCCGATCGCCAGATGGTAGATGGGGTTTTGGCTCTTTAAAAAGGCTGATTCAATAGCACTCTGGGTGCTTCTAGGCTTGGCGGCGATCTCCACACTCAGACCCACCGCCTCAAACTCCCGGATAATCGCCTCGAAATAGGGCTCCAGTGAAAAGCCCGGATCAGATTGCAGCAGCGAAAAGTCCAGATCCTCACTAAAGCGATCGAGTCCATAAAAGATCCGCAAAGCAGTGCCGCCATAAAAGGCGGCCTTCTCAAAAAACCCGCGCCTATAGAGCCCGGCCAGAGCTACCTCCTGCATCACCTCCCTCAGCGCCCTTTCGCGCTCAGCGTGGTCGGCGGGCGCGTACTTTGCCAACATCGTCTCAAGCACGATCCAGCCTTTGGAGGGTCTTTAGAAGCAGCTCAAAACGGCGGTTTTTAAACCCGGCTTCGGCACACAGTGCAAACAAGCTCCGATCGCACGAACGAAGCCACGCTTCATCCAGACGCAGATCCTCCAGTAGCAGCGCGGCCATATCCCGGGCCGAACGAATACGAAAAGGCTTTAGCGTGGCCAGCTTGTCACAGAGCGCCTTCTGGGCAGTAGCCACCATAAAAGCCACCTCACCCTGCTTAGAAACGGTCGCCCCCAGTGCATAAAAACGCGGCGGTAGCGGCACATAGCTAAACCGGCCAAGGGGGGTTTGGAAAGTTTTCACATAGCCGGTCGTGACCGATGTAACCTCTTCGACCCTCTCGGGGATGAGGCCATAAAACGAAAGCGCCCACTCCAGCGAAACATAGGAGGGGCCATAGAGGTGATTAGCCACCAGCTCTCTGCTCATCTGCGTCGAGTCTGCTGCGATATAGAGCCCTTTTTTCAGGCGGATCAGCTCTTTTGTTTTTAGTGCAAAATTGCTAAAAAGAGCACTGCAACCGCGAAAAAATAAGAAAAAATAAACAGCAAAAAAATTTTTGACAAATCAGTGCAGCCCA
>PWVP01000045.1 GCA_003561815.1 Campylobacterota bacterium
ATCTCATCGATGCCTTTATCGATCAGCACGGCGGCAAGCAGATTCGCACCCACCAAAGCCCCATGGGCGGCACCATGCGCCTGGGCGAATATGAGTGTCAGCTCAAAAAGGGCAGCCGCCTGGCCCAGGCCTACAACAAAGCCGAAAAGGCCGCCGAGCGCCACCGCCACCGCTACGAAGCCAACAGCGCCTACCGTGAGCGCTTCGAGGCGGCGGGGATGGTGATCAGCGGCGAAGCCAAAGGGCTGATCGAAGCGGTGGAGCTGGCTGATCATCCGTGGTTTGTCGCGGTGCAGTTTCACCCGGAGTTTACCAGCCGCCTGCAAGAGCCCAATGCGGTGATTCTCGCCTTTATCCAAAACGCCCTCAAATGAGTCCGCTGGCCGAGAAAGCGGTTTTGAGCCCCTTTGATGCGGGGTTTGAGGCGGCTTTGGCCTGTGTGACCCCTCTTCGCGAACGGATAGAGCGACCGCTTTTTGAGGCGATCGGCGGGGTGCTGGCCGAGGATCTCCTCTGCACCCGCGCCCTGCCCCCCTTCTCTAACTCCGCGATGGATGGCTACGGTGTGCGCCTGGCCGATGCGGGCCGATGTGTGCCGATCGCAGCGACCTTTTTAGCCGGTGAGCCGGTGGCGGGTTTTACGCTGCCTGAGGGGCAAGCGTGCAAGGTGATGACCGGATCGATCATCCCCGCTGGCGTCGAAGCGGTGGTGCCCTTTGAAAAGGCCGAAGCCAGAAGCGAAGCGGTCTGC
This sequence comes from Campylobacterota bacterium, assembly GCA_003561815.1. Lineage (GTDB taxonomy): Bacteria > Campylobacterota > Campylobacteria > Campylobacterales > SZUA-545 > CSSED11-302. The sequence goes on from PWVP01000045.1 coordinate 752, forward strand.
CTGCCTGAACGCATCAAAGCGGGCGATCATATCCGTCCGGCGGGCGAAGAGGTAAAGCGCGGCGAAGTGCTGCTCAAAGCCGGCAGCGTGATCGGCGGCGCACAGATGGCCCTGCTCGCTTCACAGGGCATCAGCGAGGTCAAGCTCATCCGCCCCCTACGCGCGGCGATCCTCTCCACCGGCAGCGAGATCGTCGAGCCGTGGGAAAAGGCGGCCGATCATCAGGTGCACAACTCCAACGGCGCAGCGATTTACGGCATCCTCAAAACGCTCGGCGCGGAGGTGGAGTATCTCGGCGCGCTGCACGATAGCCCCGAAACACTCAACCGGGCACTAGGCGATCTGGCGCGTTACGATCTGCTGATCACCAGCGGCGGGGTGAGCACCGGCGAAGCGGACTTTACCGATCGGGTGCTGCGCGATGCGGGGCTAAAAGTAGCGGTGCAATCCATGGCGCTCAAACCGGGCAAAAACATGATGATCGGCACACTGGGCCATACCGTCATCATCGGCCTGCCGGGCAATCCACAGGCGGCGATGACGCTCATGACACTCGTGGGCGGCTCCCTAGCGGCCAAGCTCCAAGGCCGGGCACACTACTACCCCGCCACCGCGCTGGCCCAAATGGGCCAAAGCCTCAAACTCAAAGACGATCGCGCCCATATCATTCTGGGCCGTTTGGAAAAGGGGCGCTTTTATGCGATCGATGAGTACCGCTACGGCAGCGGGATGCTCACCCCACTGGCCCGATCGGCCTGCTTCGCCATCGTCCGCGAAGGCACCGATAAGCTCAAAGAGGATGCGCTTATCCGTGTGGTCTGGCCGCTAAGCTTTAGCGATGAAGCGGATTTTTTCGCTCTCTAAAACCCTGAGAAGTAATCCCAAAAGGCAACCACCTCTATCCCCTCTTTTTCTGCCGCTACGGGAACTTCGCTCTGATTATAGGTGATCAAAAGCCGCCGATCGACATCGAGCTTTAGCCTCCAAAGCCCCTGAAGCTCTCTAGCGCTGTTTTGCGGTGTCAGGTCGTAGCACACCTGTACCGCCAGAATCTCACCCTCTTTTTTAAAGAGGAAATCACACTCGAACTCTTTGTTATGAAAATAGACCTCAAACCCCCGCTTCGCAAACTCGGTAAAAACCAGATTCTCAAAGGTTTTGCCAAAGTTTCGCGAAAAACGAAAAGCGGTCTGGGCCAAAAAGCCGTTGTCACAGAGGTAGAACTTTTTTCTGGTTTTGATCTGCTCTTTGAGCGAGTGGGCGTATTGGCGGATCTCTTGGCCGAGATAGCTCTCTTCGAGTATCCGGATGTACTCTTTGACGGTGTTGTCGTTGGTGAGCGTTGCCTTGGCGATGGAGTTGTAGGAGTAGAGGCTGCCGCTGTTTGAGATGATAAAGTGTGCGATCTCTTTAAAGCTCTTCGCGTCGCGCAGATGGTTGCTCGCCATGCAGTCTTTAAACACGATCGTATCGTAATAGCTCAAGATGAGCTCCCTTTTATGATCGGGCTCAAGCAGCACTTCGTAAAACGAACCATACTCCATCATCTCATCGACCAGCTGCAAGAGTTGGGGTTTGTTCTCAAGCAGCAAAAGCCGGTTTGTGATGCCCCGCATCTTCAGCACCTCGGCGAAAGATAGGGGCGTGATGGTGTCCTGAATATAGCGTCCGCTTAGCAGTTTGGCGTACTCGCCATCGAGCAGTGAGGAGTTTGAACCGGTGATGAAGATCTTCGCGATACTCTGGCTATCGTACAGCGCTTTTACAAACTTCTCCCACGCGCTGACATTTTGAACCTCGTCGAGAAAGAGGTGCGTCACCTTCACGCCGGTGATCTTTTCGCTCAGCTCCAGCAACCTGTAGAGGTGTTTGCTATCACCACACAGCTCGGTAAAAAACGGATCATCCAGATTCACATATAAGATGCCCTGCGGATCGACCCTCTGGCTTAGATGATTGATGAGCAGTTTAAAGATCGTTGTTTTGCCGCTTCGGCGGATGCCTTTAAGCACATGGATCTGCCGCAGATGCAGCCGATCGATGATGCCAGAAAGCACGGCCCGATCTTGAAGCCCCCCGTAGGGCGCTTTCCAGTGTGGATTGTGTCTAAGTAGTGCGTTTTCCAACTGTAGATCCTAAATAGATAGAATTTTACTAATTATACTACGAATAATCTGATAGACCTAAAACTTTACGCCGCCTAAAACTGCCACTGCTCATATCCGATGCGATCGCCCTGCTGCAAAGTCCGATCGGCGCTGATGCGTAGCGGAAAGAGGCCGGGGTGGCTGCCCGCCTCCAG
>PWVP01000183.1 GCA_003561815.1 Campylobacterota bacterium
AAGCTGATGGCGGTACTCACCCAGGCGGCCAAAAAGCTGATGAAGCAGGGGGTCGTCGAAGTGATGCTGGTAGGCGGCACGCGCTACAACCTCCTGACCGGCGAGCTAAAAGACCCGGAGGGCAGGGTGCTGGAGCTAAGCCGAAAGGAGCGCGCTTTGCTAGCGCTTCTAATCAAAAACCGCCACCGTCTGCTAAGTAAGGATGAGATCGCCTATGGGGTCTGGGAGGATGAGATGATGAGTGAGGGGGCGCTTAAGAGTGTACTGGTAAAGCTGCGCCGAAAAGTGGGTCGTGACACCATTCAGAACATCCCCCATCTGGGCTATCGTCTCGCCCCCACCTCCGGTGAGAGCGAAGCGTGATGCTAACTTGCCAGCATTCCGGTCCCCGTACCTCCGCTTGACATGCAACAGGGTCAGTGTAGCTAGAGCGAGTTGCCTCGAAGATGCTTTTTAAAGACTTTTAGGAGAAAAGATGAAAAGAAGAGATTTTTTGTGCTACGGAACACTGGCGGGAGCGGGGCTCTGGCTAAGCGGCTGCGCGGTTAATCCGGTTAGTGGACGACGCGAACTGATGTTAATCGATCAAAGCCGCGAAGTCGCCATCGATCGCGCCCACTCCCCCCACCAGATCTCTGCAGATTATGGTGTCGTCACCGATCGGGCGCTGGCAGAGTATCTTGCCGGGGTGGGGCAAAGCATGGTGGGGCACACCCACCGCCAGGATATGCCCTACCGCTTTTTAGGGGTCAATGCCACCTATATCAACGCCTACGCCTTTCCCGGTGGCACCATCGGCATCACCCGTGGCATCTTGCTGCAGATGGAGAGCGAAGCGCAGCTAGCAGCGCTGCTAGGACACGAACTGGCTCACATCAACGCCCGCCACACCGCCCAGAGGATGAGCCAGAGTATGCTCGCCTCCATGACGATCGGTGGCCTAAGCGGCGCGATTGAGAGCGAGCGTACCGCTGCGCTGGCCGCCGGGCTGGGCCAGATCGGTGCGGGCGCTCTACTGGCAGGCTATAGCCGCGATCAGGAGCGCGAAGCGGATCAGCTAGGGCTGGAGTACGCCGTTGCCACCGGTTATGACCCGGCGGGCATGGTGGATCTTATGGCGATGCTTCAGTCGCTCTCGCAGGGTGAGCCCGGGCGTGTGGAGCTGCTCTTTTCGACCCACCCCATGAGCCGCGAGCGGCACGACAGTGCGCTTAGGCAGGCTTCTAGAGTCGATGCAGCCCGCCTGAAGATGCAGCGGGAGCGCTATATGGATCACACCGCCTCTTTGCGGGCGATCGAGCCAGCGATTGTGGCGCTGCAACGCACCGAGGCGCTCATGGGGGCAGGGCGGCTGGATGAGGCGTTTAGCCAGTGCCAAAGTGCACTGGAGGTGGCACCTGAAGAGTATGTCGCCTATATTCTGAGTGCGCGCATCCGTCTGGCGCAGGAGAAGCCTTCCGAGGCGCTTACCTATGCCGTTGCCGCGCAGCAGCTCTATCCGGCAGAGGCGCAAGCGTGGATGCTCTCAGGGCTGGCAGCACTCAATGCTGGACGCTTTAGCTTGGCACTGGATGCGTTTGAGGGGTACGAGAAACGGCTTGAGGGAAATCCCGCGACACTTTTTTACCGCGGCTACAGTCACGAAAACCTTAAAAATCGCCGCGAAGCCTCACGGTTTTATGAGCAGTTTTTAGAGAGTGGCGCACAGGGGGCACAGGCGGATCACGCCCGAAAGCGGCTAATAGAGTGGTCGGGATGAGAGGATTCGAACCTCCGGCCTCGTCGTCCCGAACGACGCGCGCTAACCAGGCTGCGCTACATCCCGCAAATGAAGCGGCGAGATTATACACACTCGTTTTTGAAATGGGGCTAAAGTGAGCGACCCTGAGGAGCTCAGACGGGCCGAGCTGGCTTTTAAAGCGTTTAGCCACATGGGCCTGGAGGGCAAACGCCACGCCCTAAAGCGCTGGATAGCAGATCAGGATTCCGACGAGATCAAGCAGCTGGCACTGCTTATGGCGGTTTTGATCCTCAAAGAGAAGATGCGCCTAAATCGCCTTCGCGCGATCAGCCAGCGGTGCTAATCTCTCAAGCATTTACAGCCCTACGCATCTCGTTTAGTCCGATCGTTTGCGACTCGCCACGCCTGATTGCGTCGATCTCCTGCGTGGCGTGGAGCGCGTCGAAATAGTCGTAAAGCGCCTCGCGCACGATTTGAGCCTTCTTTTTTCCGAGCTCTCGCGCTTGTCGATCAAGCTCCTCTAGCAGCTCTGGCTCGAAGGTGAAGCTCATCTTTTGCATCATCTTTCTATCCTTTGCTTGAGTTCACAGTGTATCTTAGTAAGGTTCAGATGAAAACTCACTGGCTCTCCCATTTTCAAGAGAATAGATATTATGTTAACTAAACATAGAAGAGGATGTTTGCCAGCAAGTGTGGGATGGTCTGCGGTGTATGGTGGTTGGTGCGCCTGGAGTGCGGTTGTTATCCAATCTCAGAGAGCAGCCAGTCGAGGTGGTGTTCGACGCTTGAGAGGTAGGAGGTGCCAAAGAGGTTGAAGTGGTTGAGCAGGTGGTAGAGGTTATAAAGCGTGTGGCGCTGTCGGTAATCACTCGGCAGTGGCCGTAGCTCTCGATAGGCGCCATAGAAGCGATCGCTAAAGCCGCCAAAGAGTCCGGTCATGGCCAGATCGGCCTCACTGTCACCCAGATAGACCGCCGGATCGTAAAGCATTGGCGCACCCGCCTCATTAAAGCCGATATTGCCCCGCCAGAGATCGCCATGAAGCAGCGAGACGGGTGGACGACTGCTTAGAAGCACCCCACCCCGCTCGATAAGCCGATCGAGCTTTTTGAGCACACCCTTTGGTGCGCGGTTTGAAGCGGCACACCCATACTGGTAGCCAAGCCGCTGATTGAGAAAGAAATGTTGCCAGCAGTGGCTGGGTGTGTTGATCTGGGGCGTGGTGCCGATAAAGTTATCCCGCCGCCAACCAAAGTGCTCAGCACTTTGGTGACTATGGAGCGCTGCGAGCATCCGCCCTGCCCGCTCCCAGTCAGGTGGCCCACTCAAGCTCTGCCACGGCTGGACTAAAGCGGCATAACGATCGACTTTCCCTAGAAAGATCACACGCGGCACAGGGGTAGATGTATCGGCGAGCGCCTCCAGGCCATCGGCTTCGGCCTCAAAAAGTGGTCTATAGGAGAGCGGGCCGCTCTTAAGAAAGAGAGGCCCGCGGGAGGTCTCCAACCGATAGGCGGCAGCGATATCGCCACCGCCTATCGGTTGGGTTTTTGAGATTTTAAGCGCCGGTTGGCCCAGCGCTTTTTGAAGTGCGCTGGATAGCGCAGGCCCTATCACCACTCCAGAGCGATAGCCGCCTCAGGGGTTTTGATGCGGAATGTGAGCGTCTCAAACAAGAAGAGCTCGTGCCCGCTTGAGGTCTCTTTCTGATACCCCATCCCTATGTCCATACCGCTTAGGATCTCGAAATCTCCGCCACGCAGACTCATCACCATCGCACCTTTGCTCAGCGCAGGCGCGGTGATTACCTCGCCGCCCTGAAGCAGTTCGCTAAGCTTCTTGGTCAGCGGATAGCCCGCATTACCCGCCACACTAAAGAGTTTGGCGTAGTACTGCGGCTGAATCAGCAGCGCGTAGGGGCCCTCTACCTGATCGTTGGCCAGGGTTTTCACCGCTTCGGCCACACCGGGCAGAATATCATCGCCTTTGACTTTAACCGGCTTCTGCTCAAGCGATTCGACAATCCCGCCGATACCCGCCTTTTTGAAGCCGTCGAAGATCAGACTGTTTTCGGCATCACAAAGAGCGCGAGCAGCCTTAACGATCGGCTCGGCATCAAAGGCGTTGGCCCCACGCATCAGCAGCTCCAGCTCGCTCTCTTTGATCTCAAAGGGCACCTTCAGCTCCACCACAGCCAGGCTCTCGCGCACCCCAACCGATGCGCCGCCTAGCTTCTCTTTCGCGCTTGTGACGCGACCGGTGTTCACACTGGAAAAAGCCAGTCCGTGCGGGCCGTCAAAATCCACCACTTTTCGACCGGTGAGGTGCTTGGCAAAAACCGCCTGCGCCTCCTCCTCCAGTGTGCTCCAGATCGCCTCTGAGAAGGGGGCTTTGTTTCGCTTTAAAATATCCATTTCTATTTTCCTTTCCGTTTGAGACTGCCGATATTCAGACCCTTTTTAGGGGGGGTGCTACCGCCTTCGCTGCCGCCATCTTTTCCGGTCATCGCCTGTTCGGCGGCGACGATGGAGCCCTCTTGAAACATAATCTCGCGGATCATCTCATCCCAGGTGGGGTTCTGACGACGCAGCCACTCAATCCCCATCACCGCATGCTCAATCTCCTCATCGCGGTGGTGCTCCATAATGGCGCGCACCTCAGGGTCGTTGGTTGCCGCCGCTCGCTGGTTGTACCAATCCACCGCCTCAAGCTCCTCTATGGTGCTCTGAATAACGCGGTGATAATCCTTCACCTCTTCGGGCAGATTCTCTTCATGCAAACCTTCACTGGCCATCCACTTCTCCTTTATGTGTTAACGCCGCTAACGATAGCAAAAAGATCCTTGAGGGGTCAATAATTTTTTTCATCACGGGGCAGATTGGGTGAGTCTCGGGGGTAAATAATACGGCTTAAGGGGGCTGCCCGGCAGCTTCAGGCGCTGCCGGGAAAGGTGGATTAATCTTTCTTGGCCCGCTTTCGCATATTGGGCTCGAGGATCTTTTTGCGGATTCGGATGTTTTTAGGGGTCACCTCCACCAGCTCATCATCCTCGATCCACTCCAGAGCGTTTTCGAGCGTAATCTCACGAGGCGGCACGATCTTGATCGCATCGTCAGCACCGGAGGCGCGCACATTGGTCAGCTGCTTGCCTTTGATCGGGTTGACATCCAGATCGTTAGGCCGCGCATGCTCGCCAATCACCATGCCCACATAGACCTTCGTCTGCGGATGGATAAACATGATGCCGCGATCCTGGAGATTAAAGATACTATAGGAGAGCGCTTCGCCCTTCTCCATCGAGATAAGTGCGCCGTTGGTGCGGCTCTCCACACTGCCGGAGTAGGGGCGATACTCTAAAAAGGAGTGGTTCATCACCCCCTCGCCTTTTGTCTCGGTCAAAAACTGATTTCTCAGGCCGATGAGGCCCCGCGCAGGAATCTCAAACTCCATCCGGGTCGAACCAGAACCCATCGGCACCATCGCCTTCATCTCCGCTTTTCGTTTACCCAGCTTCTCGATGACCGAGCCGGAAAACTCCTCGGGCACATCCACCACCAGATGCTCAAAGGTCTCCATGCGAACCCCCGCCTCCTCTTTCACGATCACCTCCGGACGGGCGATAGCAAACTCAAACCCCTCCCGGCGCATATTCTCCGCCAGAACGGTGATCTGAAGCTCACCCCGGCCGGAGACCTTAAAGCGGCCATCGCCCACCTCTTCGTATTTCATGGCGATGTTGGTGTTCATCTCCTTCTCCAGCCGATCGCGCAGCTTGTTAGAGGTGACATGTTTACCTTCGGTGCCCGCCAGCGGTGAATCGTTGACCGAGAGCATTACCGAGAGGGTCGGTTCCTCGATATGGAGCGGATCAAGCGGCATCGGATTGGCCGGATCGACGAGGCTATCGCCCACATCGATGGTCTCAAACCCGGCAATCGCCACGATATCACCCGCGCCCGCCTCTTCGATCTCCATACGCGCCAGACCGTGAAAGCCAATCAGCTTGGTGATGCGACCGCTGAGCTTTTCGCCATCGGCTTTGACCAGCTGTAGGGTTTGGCCCTTTTTAAGCTGCCCATTAAAGATACGGGTGATGCCGATTTTGCCGACATAGTTGTCGTAGTCCAGTGTAAAAACCTGCGCCTGGATCGGGTTCTCTTCAGTGCCACTCGGAGCGGGGACCTCTTTAATAATGGTCTCAAAAAGCGGCTGGAGATCTTTGCCCTCCTCCTCTAAGGAGAGTTTGGCAAAGCCATTAATCCCGGAAGCGTAGAGGATGGGAAACTCCAGCTGCTCTTCGCTGGCATCCATATCCACCAGCAGGTCAAACACCTCATTGATCACCCGATCGGGCTCGGCGGCGGGCTTATCGACTTTGTTGACCACCACGATGGGGCGGATACCAAATCCGATCGCCTTTTTGACCACGAATTTGGTCTGGGGCATCACCCCCTCCTGGGCGTCCACAAGCAGCAGCACGCTATCAACCATCTTCAAGACCCGCTCCACCTCACCGCCGAAGTCGGCGTGTCCGGGGGTGTCGATGATATTAAACTTGAAATCCTTGTAGCGGATGGCGGTGTTTTTTGAGAGGATGGTGATGCCACGCTCGCGCTCTAGCGCGTTGGAGTCCATCGCCCGCTCATCGACCTGCTCGTGGTCACCAAAGGTGCCCGATTGACGCAGCAGACCGTCAACCAGTGTGGTTTTGCCGTGGTCCACATGGGCGATCACGGCGATGTTTCGAATGTTCATCAGATAGGCTTTCCCTGAAAAGTCGCGCAATTATACCCAACCGGCCTTTTGGCGGCGTCGCTTTCTGGTACAATGGTCAAATAACTATCCGCAAAAGGCATCCATCGTGCACAAACGACCGCTCAGCTACGATCAGCACATCCGCCGGATTATCCTCTTCTCGACACTGATCAGCCTGCTGGCGGTGGTGGGCTATGGGGTTCACCTGCAGGTGCGCGTGCTGGATGAGTACTCTAAGGCCGATGCCCGAAAGACCAGCCGCCTCGCCTTTGAGGCGATCTACTCGGCGATGGAGCGCGGCTGGAAGCACCACGACATCGAGCCGATCATCGCGCGACTCAACCGGGTGGATGAGCGCATGGAGGTGGATCTCTACCGATCAGAGGCGGTCAGCCGTGAGTTTGGCCCCCGCACACAGAGTGCCAATCAGGCCGAAGAGATGCTTTTAGAGGCGATGGGTGGACAGGAGCAGTTCGTGGCCGAGAGCGCCAACATCTACCGCTTCTACTACCCGATTTTGTTTGAAAAGAGCTGTCTGGCGTGTCACGCCCACGCCGAGCCTGGTGGGGTGGCCGGTGTGATGACGGTTCGCTTTCCCGTCAGCGGCGTGCGCTTCGCGCCGGATATGATCTTTAATGCGCTGATTTTACTGGTGGCGCTGGCACTGGCCGCTATCTTTGCGCTGCTCTACATCTATCTGCACCGCCATCTGGTCGAGCCGCTCAAGCAGCTTCTGGAGCGGATTCGCTACATCCTCGATCGCCACGATCTCACCTCCCATCTGGTGCTCAAAAGCGGCGTCAAGGAGGTCAAAGATATCGAGGAGAGTTTTAACCATCTGCTCAGCTCCCTACACGAAAGCGAAGCGCAGCTCAAGGCGCTCTCGCTGACCGATCACCTCACCGGTATCGCCAACCGCAAACGGTTTGAGGAGGCGGTCAGCAGCGAGCTGGTGCGCTCCAAGCGCTACGAGGAGCCCTTTAGTGTGATGATCCTCGATCTAAATAACTTCAAGCCGGTCAACGACACCCACGGCCATCTGGTGGGCGATAAGCTGCTCATAGAGGTGGCCGCGCTGCTTCGGGCCAATATCCGTGTAAGCGATCTGGCCGCCCGACTAGGCGGCGATGAGTTTGTGCTGCTTTTAATCAACACCGATGCCAAGCGGGCCCGCCTGGTGCGCGAAAAACTTCAGGAGCTGATTGCGCAGCACACCTTCGAGGTCGATGGGCTCAAGCTGCAGATAGGGGTGAGCACCGGCACCGCCACCTGGCCCGAGGATGGAGCCGATCTGAAAAACCTGCTCGATCGGGCCGATAAACGGATGTACCGCGTCAAGCGCTAAGCCGAGACTAAAAAGCGGTGATCTCCTCGGGGGTCAAAAAGCGCCATGCGCCCTCCTCTAGCTCACCCTCTAGTCGCAGTGGCCCGATCGCTTCGCGGTGCAGGCACACCACCCGATTACCCACAGCGGCAAACATCCGCTTGATTTGATGGTAGCGCCCCTCCGTCAGTGTGATGCGGCAGCTTTTGGGTCCTAGCGGCTCTATGTGGGCTGGAAGGGTTGGCTTCTTTTCGCTGCGCAGCATCACACCCGTCTCCAGCCGATCGATCGCCTCCTGCGCGATCGGATCGGCCAGCTCGACGAAATAGGTTTTCGCACACGCCGATCGGGGGGAGATGATGCGGTGAATCCACTGCCCGTCATCGCTTAGCAGCACCAGCCCGGTCGTGTCCGCATCGAGCCGCCCGGCAAAACTAAGCCGATCGGCGTGGGGCAGATCGATTAGATCCAGCGCCGTGCAGTGGTGCGTATCGCCCGTATGGGCACAGAGGTATCCAGAGGGCTTATGCAGCATCAGGTAGCGAAACCCGCTCACGCCCTTTAGCGGCTGCCCATCGAGAAAGAGCGCAGCCGCTGCGTCCACCCTCTGCGCCGGATCGCACACTGTGGCTTCGCCCACACACACCCTGCCCCGCCGAATCGCCCTGCCCGCCTCCGATCGGCTCAACCCGGAGAGCTTCGCAAGCTGCTTATCCAGCCGGATCATGGAGGCTACTCCTCGAAGCGGGGCTGATCGGCTGCGATAGCGACATTCTCCAGCTTGCGCTCTTTGAGGGCGTCGATCACGGCGATAAAGTGCTCGAAGGCGGACTGACGATCGGCGCGGAGGATGATCATATCTTCACGCCTTAGGTCATCCAGGCGCAGATAGAGCGTCCAGCGATCGACCGGCTCGTCGTTGTAGTAGAGCGAGCCGTCATCTTTGATGGCGATCTCGACGCGCTGCTGCTCGCTCTGGCTCTCCTCCTGTGCGCTCTTCGCCTCGGGTAGCGAGACTTTGATAATCCCTTGGGAGATAAAGGTGGCGGTCATCAGCACGATCGCCAGCAGCACGAGCATGATGTCGATAAAGGGGATGACATTGATGCTCTCAAAGCGTTGGCGGTTCATGCGTGGTGGGCATCCCAGCGGGCGAGGAAAACATCGATCCGGCGGTTGAGCAGGTTATAGAGCACCATCGTCGGGATCGCCACAAAGAGCCCCGCCGCCGTGGCCCACAGAGCGAGTGCCAGACCGGTCATGATCGCCCCTGCCTCCAGCGCACCGCCACCCTGGCCAATCTGATAAAAGGTGATAATAATCCCAAACACCGTGCCTAAAAGCCCCACATAGGGGGCGTTGCTGCCGATCGTGGCCATCGGTGACATGTAACGCGTAAGGTCAATCTCAAGCTCTTGACGCTTTTCGTACTGATCGATCTGGAGGTTCTTAAAAAACAAAATCCGCTCGATCGTAATAAAGAGCGACCCAAAAAGCATCACCCCCAGCACAAAAAAGACAATCGCCTCTACCAGCTCTTTTTCAGGCACGCTCCGCCTCCAATCGTTCGATTCGGGTCAAAACCCCCGGATGGGTCTCATAAAAAAGCCCGTACAGCGGGTGGTTTTTAGGGAATTTTACATTCTCTTGCACCAGTTTGATGAGTGCGTTTTTGAGCGCTTCGCGGCTAACCAGATCGCCACCGAAGCGATCGGCGGCAAACTCATTGTGCCGACTGATAGCATTAAAGATCGGCATCAGAAAGAAAAAGAGCGGCCCACTTAGGAGCAAAAAGAGCGCGATGAGAATATGGGCCGAACTCTCCACGCCCAGCGCCGCGAAAAACCCCTCACCCAGATTACCAAAGAGCGCGAGAAACGCAAAGAGCATCCCGGCCATGACCGCCATGTTTTTGAGGATGTCTTTGTGTTTGAAGTGGCCTAGCTCGTGGCCGAGCACGGCGAGCAGCTCCTCTTTGGAGAGCTTTTCGATCAGGGTGTCATAGAGCACCACCCGCTTCGTCCGCCCTAGCCCGCCGAAGTAGGCGTTTAGCCGCGCATCGCGTTTGGAGGCATCCACACTGAAAACCCCGCTGGCCTTAAAGCCGGTGCGCGCCATGAGGCTGCCGATCTCCTGGCCGATCTCGGTCTGATCGATGGGCACAAACTTATCAAACATCAGCGCGCGGATGGTAGGAAAGAGCATATTGATCAGCACAATCACCACCATTAAAAAGACAAAGGCGATCAGCCACCAGCTAGCAAAGCTACCCACAAACCACGCCAGTGCCGCGATGACCAGCGAGCCAAAGATCGCCACCAGAGCCAAGGTTTTAAGCTGATCGCGTGCAAACAGCCCCGGCGTCGCGCGGTTGAACCCAAAACGCGCATCGATCCCGAAACGCTCATAAATACTCAGCGGCAGCTCGATGAGGTAGTTGATAAACAAAAACAGGTTCACAAAGACAATCGCTTTAAACATCGCCGACTCGATCGCGAGTGTGGCATCGAGCCAGCCAAAGCCCCAAAAGGCCCAGAAAACAAACAGTGCCGTCTCTACCCCGGCGGCATAAACCCCCATGCGCTCTTTCGCGATGGCATAATCAGCCGCCTTCTCCCACTGCCCTTGACCCAAAATCTGCGCAGGCTTCTGGCGCTCAGCACGGATAAAACGCATCTGAAGCACGGCCAGTACGAGCTTCGTGGCCACATAGGCCCCATAGAGAATCAGAAAAAAAGTGAGCATTTCCAAGAGTAATCCTTAGGTTTCGTATTCAAAATGGGGACTATTTTAGCAGAGGGGGGGTTAGGGGTTGTTTTGCACACAGATGCTCTAAAATATGCTAAAATTTATGAAATTTTTATGAGGAGTCGCCGTGAGTGCAAATGCCGGTTTTGTTCGGATGACGGTCTCTTTGCCGCCGCCGATCCACCAAGAGATGGAGCGCATTAAAGAGGAGCTGCATATCACCAAATCCGAGGTGGTAAAACTAGCGGTCGAAAGCTACCTCAAAGAGCGCAAACAGCAAAAGCTTCGCCAAGCCGCCGAGAAGATGTTGCCCGAATACGCCGGGGGCGATCTGGTGGCATTAGGCGAGCTGGACTCGGAGGAGTTTCTTTGAGGCAGGGCGAAATCTGGCTGGTCGGACTGGACCCCACCCTCGGATCAGAAATGCAGAAAACCCGCCCTTGTGTTGTTTTGAGCAGCGACGCGGTGGGTATTTTGCCGCTTAAGATTGTCGCACCCTTTACCGATTTCAAACCCCACTACGCCGATGTTCCCTGGATGGTCTTTGTCGCCAACACTCCCAAAAACGGCCTGAAAAAGCCTTCAAGCATCGATCTCTTTCAGGTGCGATCGGTATCAACCAAGCGACTCGTGGCCAAACTAGGAGAGATTTCATCGGCAGAGATGATCGCGTGTAAAGAAGCGATGATGACGGTTTTTGAGTAGATGCGGGTTAGCTACCCACAGCTCTTTGAAAATCATCTCGGAGCTTTTGTGAGACTGGTGTGATGGGTTTGAAGCTTGAAACCAAATCCTTATAATCTGGATGGGCGTAACTTGGTTGCCCACACAACCCATCAATCCATTTGTTATGGTTATCTTCCAAATTATGGAGATCATCTATTGCTATATCCACCAAAGAAGCAAAGTCTCTTTTGAAGATTGCACGGTCAACAACCCTTCTCTCCAAATACCAAATGCATTTCCGAATCAAGTTTGCGTTTAGATATATCTTTCGCTTTTCGTGAAGCACCTCATTTCTGGTC
>PWVP01000083.1 GCA_003561815.1 Campylobacterota bacterium
AACCGAAGCGTCTTTGATCCCCGCCTCATCGCCCTCCTGGTAATCCAGAATCTCCGCTTTAAACCCGCGCCTTTCGGCCCAGCGCAGGTACATACGGTACAGCATGCTGCCCCAATCCTGACTCTCCGTGCCGCCCGCGCCGGGGGTGATGGTCACGATCGCGTTGTTGCCGTCGAGTTCACCGCTAAGCATCAGCTCCACCTCCAGCGAATCGATCCGCTCCTCCAGACCCGGCAGCTCGGCGCTAAGTGCGGTCAGTGTGTCGTTATCCTGCTCAGCAGTGGCGATCTCGAAGAGTTCGCTGGCATCCGCCACACCGCTTGCCGCCTCTTCGTAGCGCTCCATCGTACGGCTCAGACGGGTTTTTTCCTTCTGGATTTTGCCCGCTTTGTCCGGATCGGACCAGAAGTTTTGATCGTTTTCCATCACGGCGATCTCATCGAGTCGCGCGCGGTTGACCTCGGGTTTGAGGATTCCTTCGGCGTTTTTGAGTTGGGCTTGGAGTTTTTTGATCCGTTCGCCGTATTCGTAGGCATCAATAATCATGGAGGGTTTCCTTGGTACAATGGCGCAGAGTTTTCGCGATTATAGCGGTGAAGGCATTAAAGGCAGTGAGAAGTGTAGAGAGCGTGGCCGAACTACTGGCCGCCAGAAGCGAGATGAGCGGCAGCGTGGGGTTTGTGCCCACCATGGGGGCGCTGCACGCAGGGCATATGAGTCTGATTCGTCAGGCGCACGAGGAGAACGATCAGGTGATCGTCTCCATCTTCGTCAACCCCACCCAGTTTCTGCCCGGTGAGGATTTTGAGCGCTACCCGCGCAAAGAGCAGGCCGATCGGCTTTTGTGTAAAAGTGCCGGATGCGATCTGCTCTTTTTGCCCCCGATCGAGGCGATTTACGGTGCGGATGAACCGGTAGTCAAAGCCCCGGCGGTGAGCGGCTACATCCTCGAAGGGCACGAGCGGCCCGGCCACTTCGATGGGGTACTCACCGTGGTGCTCAAGCTGCTGGGCCTCACCCGCCCCACGCGGGCCTACTTCGGCAAAAAGGACGCACAACAGCTGATTCTGATCCGCCAGATGGCCGATCGGTTTTTTCTGCCCACCGAGATTATCGCCGCTGAGACCCTACGCCAAAAGGACGGCCTGGCGCTCTCGAGCCGAAACGAGTATCTCAGCGATACGCAGCGCACCGAAGCGCTAAAGATCAGCCAGAGCCTCTTTGAGGCCAGCCGCCTCATCAAACAGGGGCGCAGCGAAAGTGCCGCGATCGAAGCGGCGATGCGTCAGGTGCTCGCACCACTGGCGATCGACTATGTCGCCATCACCGATCGCGCCCTGCGTCCGATCGACGCGATCGTCAAAGGTGAAAGCCTGATTCTCGTCGCCGCGCGGGTGGGTGGTGTGCGACTGATTGATAATATGTGGGTATAGGGATGGCAGGAAAATTACACTTAGTGAGTCTGGGATGCACGAAGAACCTAATCGACAGCGAGGTGATGCTTGCGCGGCTCAAAGGGCTCGAACTCACCGACGAGGTGGGTGAGGCGGATGTGATCGTGCTCAACTCCTGCGGCTTTATCGACGCGGCCAAAGAGGAGAGTATCAACACCATTTTAAGCCTGCACGAAGCGCGCAAAGAGGGCTCTTTACTGGTGGTGGCCGGCTGCCTGACGCAGCGCTATCAAGAGGAGCTTCAGGCAGAGCTGCCGGAGGTGGATATCTTCACCGGTGTGGGGGATTACGCCCGCATCGATGCGCTGATCGAGCAGAAGATGAGCGGCTTTAGCGATCAGGTCTTTTTACAAGAGAGTGAAGAACGCGTGGTGACCGGCAGTAGCTTTCACGCCTATGTCAAAATCGCCGAGGGGTGCAATCAGGTGTGCAGCTTCTGTGCGATCCCCTCCTTTAAAGGCAAGCTCCACTCCCGATCGCTCACCAGCATCGTCAAAGAGGTGGAGCGGCTGGTGGCGCAAGGCTTTTTTGACTTTAGTTTTATCGCGCAGGATAGCAGCAGTTATGGCCGCGACATCGGCGAAGCAGATGGCCTCATCGCCCTGATCGAAGCGGTGGAGAAGATCGAAGGGGTCAAGCGCGCGCGCATCCTCTATCTCTACCCCTCCACCACCAGCACGGCACTCATCGATCGCCTGGCAAGCTCGAAAGTGTTCGCCCCCTACTTCGATATCCCGCTGCAACATGTGAGTGATTCGATGCTCAAAACCATGCGTCGCGGGCTGGGGCGCGAGGCGAGTTTCGCGCTAGTAGAAAAGATGCGCGCGGTACCGAACAGCTGGCTACGCACCGCGTTTATCGTGGGTCATCCAGGCGAAAGCGAAGCGGATTTCGAGGCGCTTTGTGAGGTGATCGCCTCGGGGGTGTTTGATATGGTGAGCCTCTTTGGTTTTAGCGACGAAGAGGGCACTACCGCCCACGACATGGCCGATCGGGTGGATGCCAAAACCCTCAAAGCGCGGCTCAAAAAAGCCGAAAAACTGGCCAAAACGGCCCGTAAAAAACGGCTCAAGGCGTTTATCGGCCAGACATTGCCCGTCGTCATCGAGGGTGAAAGCGACGAACATGAGTTTCTGATTGCCGCCAAACACCTCGACTGGGCGCCGGAGATCGACCCGCAGATTCTGATCAACGACAGCGATGTGGCGGGTCTGAAGCCGGGCCAAATCGGTGAGGTGATCATCACCGACGCGACCGATGAGCAGCTCATCGGCCGCTTTTTGGGCTAAGCGGGCTTGAGTTCGCCGCCGAGGTATTTGTGAATCACCGACCCGATCAGGGTCTGATAAGGAACTCCCTCCCCGCTCTCCACAAACGGAACATAGTAGGCATAGCCTCGAATGACACTTCAAGCCATGTTATATTTGGTATGCAGAGAGTAGCGGATCGTGCTTGATACACTCTGAAGCCGTGACCAAGCCCAGAATCAAAGCGAACCGCTGATAACATAACTCAAACCGTCAGGAGGCACCACGGGAGGTGGCGGTTTTATGTGCGCTGGGCTACCGGGCTAGCGCCGAGCAGCCGCCGCGCCGACGACTGCCGATCGAGAGCCTCACTCAGGAGTACTCAACTCAAGGGATCTTTACGGCCGATCGGATAAAATAAGAGAAATTTTAATCGTGGGAGCGATTTGAAAAAACTCAGGATCTCTGTAGCCACTTTCCTCTCGGCGGTGGCGATGATGGTGATGATTGTCGGGATGTACCTTACTCCGAATCGAACCCGCTGGTGGCGCCACTGGTGGGCGCGCCTGACCGTCTGGCTCAGCGGTGCCAAAGTGACGATTGATGCCAGCCCCGATCCCAAAGCGCAGCTTTTTGTGATCAACCACCGCAACCTGCTGGACATCGTACTGCTCGAGGCGGTTCTGCCCGGCACGCTGGATCCGTGCTGGATCGCCAAAAAGGAGATCGCTAAAATCCCCATTTTTGGCCGGATTCTGGATGCCCCTAAGATGCTGGTGATCGATCGGGAGAATCGGCGCGAGATTGTCAAGCTGCTCAAAAACGCCGCCGTACCGCTGGCCAAGGGGCGACCACTGATGATCTTTCCAGAGGGGACGCGCAATAAAGGAGACGGCTTGCTCACCTTCAAGGCTGGCGCGAAGATGCTGGCCGAGAAGCACCAGCTGCTGGTTCAGCCGGTGGTGATCCAGGGCAGCGACACGGGGGGCGGGCCGATTCATATCCGCTACCTGCCCGCCATCAATCCTAAAAGCGATCCGCAGTGGTACACCACCCTGGAAGAGCAGATGCGAAGCGCCTACGACGCACCGCCAGCGGAGGCCTAGTCGGTCAGAAACGACTCGATCAGGCACTCGGCACGCACAGGCAGGTCGCTGGCGTCATACTCCAGGTAGTCAATGAGGATGCGATACACCTCCTGGCCGTCATAGACGAAAGAGGCGAGCAGATAGCCCGCGAAGTGCTGGCGGGGCGGGTTGCGCTTGTTTGGATCCTCTTTATCATCTTCGACAAGCCCCCAGTGAATCTCCAGCGGGCTCTGCTCAGGCTGCGGCGCGCGCCCGATCGCCTCGATCAAGATTTCCTCGATCGCCTCATCACTTAGCGCGCCTTTTAGCCGGGTGGGCATATGCTGAGCGAAGCGCTGCTCGCCGCGCAGACGGTAGTTGCCCGCCTGGAGGGCTTCGCGGGGGGCCTCACGCGCCTCGGCGGTGCGCCACCGCTCAAAGACCGTCACCTCCGTATGGCAGGCGAGGCGATCGCTTTTAGGGCCCGGCGTGAAGCTGCCGATACCCAGCCAGATGCCGCCTAGCACCAGCAGAGCCGCCACGCCGATTGCGATTAGCAGTCGTTTCATCTTCTCTCTCCTTTTTTGGGCATATGTTCATTATACCACAAAGCGGGCTACTGCTGCTCTTTTAGATAGGCGATCACCGCCGCATCGCCGCGATCTTTGGCCGCTTCGATCGCCGCCTCATCCACCACTGCTCCCGCCTCCACCAGCAGCGTGACCATCTCAAGATGGCCGCTAAAGGCGGCGTGCATCAGCGGGGTCCAGCCCATCTTACACAGCGCGTCGAGATCCGCTCCGCGCGCGATCGCCCGCTCGGCGCGATCGAGATTTCCGGCATAGATGGCGCTCACCAGATCGCGCACCTCAGCACTCTGGGGCGTGCCCGCCTCCTCGCTCTTTTCGCCACAGCCGATCAGCAGCATACCGGCTAGAATCAGACCCAACCACCGCATCATAGACTCCTAATCTTCGTAATCTCATCGCGCAATCTGGCCGCCTCTTCAAACTCCAGCTGCTTGGCCGCCTCTTTCATCTTCGCGCTGAGCTCTTTGATGAGTTTTTGCTTTTCACTCGCGGGCATTTTGAGCAGCTTCTCTTTCTTTAGCTGCAGCAGCTCGGTGTGATCGGTGAGCCTCAGAGTCGAATCGAGTTTGCGCGTGGTGCTCTGTGGGGTGATGCCGTGCGCCTCGTTGTGCGCGATCTGTTTTTCGCGCCGGGCGTTGGTGGTATCAATCGCCACTTTCATCGCCGCGCTGGTCTTTTTGCAGAACATCAGCACTTTGCCACTCAGGTTTCGCGCCGCGCGGCCCATCGTCTGGATCAGCGCCGTCTCAGAGCGCAAAAACCCCTCTTTATCCGCATCGAAAATCGCCACTAGACTCACCTCGGGCAGATCCAGCCCCTCGCGCAGCAGGTTGATGCCAATCAGCATGTCAAACTCACCCAAGCGCAGGCCCCGGATGATCTCATTTCGCTCGATCGCGTCGATATCCGAGTGCAGATATTTGACTTTGAAACCCAGTGAGAGGTAGTGTTTCTGGAGCTCTTCGGCCATCTTTTTGGTCAGCGTCGTGACCAGTACCCGCTCGTTTCGCGCGATCACCTTCTTCGCCTCATCGTGCAGTATCGCTACCTGATTATCGCTATCATGCAGCTCGATCACCGGATCGAGCAGCCCTGTGGGGCGCACCACCTGCTCAGCAATCACCGCGCTGTGCTCGCTCTCCCACTCAGCCGGTGTGGCGCTGACGAAAAGATAGTGCGGTGCCTTTTCGATGAACTCATCGAATTTCAATGGCCGGTTATCCAGTGCGCTAGGCAGGCGAAAGCCGTAGTCCACGAGCACCTCTTTGCGGCTGCGATCGCCGGCGAACATACCGCGAAACTGCGGAAGCGAGACATGGGATTCATCGACGATCACCAGATACGGTTTGCCTTTGATCTCAAAGTAGTCCATCATCGAGTACGGCGTTTCGCCGGGCTGTTTACCAGTAAAGTAGCGCGAGTAGTTTTCCACGCCTTTACACGCGCCGGTGGCTTTGAGCATCTCCAGATCGAACTCTACGCGCTGTTTGAGCCGCTGATGCTCGACGATTTTGCCCGCTTTTTCCAGCTCGGCGAGCCGCTCTTCGAGCTCCCTTTCGATGCCTGCGATCGCGCTTTTTAGCCGATCGGCGGTGACGGCGAAGTTGGTCGCGGCATAGAGTGTGACCTCTTTTAGGCTCTCGCCCATCTCGCCGGTGTAGGGGTTAAAAAAGCTGATGCGATCCACCTCATCGCCGAAAAACTCCACCCGGATCGCGTCGGTCTCCTCGTAGCTGGGGAAGATGTCCACACTCTCACCCTGCACGCGAATCATCCCACGGTCAAAAAACTTATCGTTTCGCTTATAGCCCATATCCACAAGAGAGAGCAGCCACTCGCGGCGGTTAAACTCATCGCCCACGCGCACCTGGCTGACCATCTTACGGTACTCCTCGGGGTTGCCCAGGCCGTAGTTGGCCGAGACGGAGGCGACTACGATCACATCGTCATGATGCAGGAGATTGGCCGTGGCGGCCAGGCGCAGGCGCTCTAGCTCGTCATTGATACTCGAATCTTTTTCGATGAAGAGATCCTGACGGGGCAGGTACGCCTCTGGCTGATAGTAGTCGTAGTAGCTGATAAAGTACTCCACATGGTTATCGGGGAAAAAGCTTTTAAACTCGTGGTAGAGCTGCGCGGCGAGGGTTTTATTATGCGTCATGATCAGCGTGGGGATCTGCAGCTGCTGGATGATGCTGGCCATGGTAAAGGTCTTGCCGCTGCCGGTGACGCCCAGCAGGGTCTGGTAGCGGTTTTTTGCGGCGATCGAGCCGCTAAGCTTCGCGATCGCCTGGGGCTGGTCGCCTGCGGGGGCGTAGTCGCTTTTTAGTTTAAAATCCATGCGCGATTATCGCATAGGGGGGATTAGAAGGGGGATAGCAGCAAATTTCAAAGCGCATCTCGCTAGAATTAAGACAATACAAGCAAGATGATGCCAGCTGGCCCAAGATAGTATCGGGAAAGTGCCAAATGAAGATAGAATCCATACGTCTAAAAAACTTTAAGTCATTCCAAGATGCTCAGATGCAAGATATGCCAAACCTCTGTGTCATTGTGGGGGCAAATGGCAGCGGAAAAACTACTCTGTTTAATGTGTTTGGTTTCCTTAGGGATGCTTTTACCTCAAACATACATACTGCACTGGCCAAACAGGGAGGAAGCCGTGGGCTTGGCGAAGTTCGCTCTCGCGGACAAAGGGGTGATATCGAGATCGAACTGAAGTTTCGTATTGCCTCAGATGCTCCATTGGCCACCTACCTGCTCATCATTGGAGAGAAAGACGAAAAGCCCATTATCCGCAAAGAGGTGCTCAAATACAGAAGGGGTAGCCGAGGGCGACCTTGGCACTTTTTAGAGTTCTCTGAAGGCCGCGGGTATGCCGTGACCAACGAGCTCGCAGATGTTAGTGACGAGGAGGAGTTGACGCGCGAAGAGCAGACACTAAAGGCACCGGATATTCTTGCCGTTAAAGGATTGGCTCAATTTGAGAAGTTCCCGGTCGTCAAGGCATTAGGCGATCTGATAGAGCGTTGGCATATTTCAGACTTCCACATCAACCGCGCCCGTCCGGAACAAGAGGCCGGATATGCTGAACATCTCTCAACTGAGGGAGATAACCTCTCTTTGGTTATCCAATACCTTCACGATCGGCATCGTGAGGTGTTTGACATAATCCTAAAAAGACTGTCCGAGCGCATCCCGGGAATCTCCAGAATTGATGCTAAGACCACCGAAGAGGGACGAGTGCTTCTGCGTTTTCAGGATGGCTCGTTTGAAGATCCGTTTCTGGCTCGATATGTTTCTGATGGCACCATCAAGATGCTGGCCTATCTGGTTCTTCTTTACGATCCTGAGCCGCATCCGTTCTTGTGCGTAGAGGAGCCAGAAAACCAGCTCTACCCAAAACTCCTAGCTGAATTGGCCGAAGAGTTTCGTCTGTATGCCAACAGGGGTGGGCAAGTTTTTGTCTCCACACACTCTCCGGACTTCCTAAACGCCACGCGTCTTGAAGAGGCGTACTGGCTGGTCAAAGAAAACGGCTACACAAAAATCAAGAAAGCCTCCGAAGACGAACAAATATCGGAATATATCCAACTAGGTGATCAGCTCGGATATCTATGGAAAGAGGGGTTTTTTATTGGAGCCGACCCCCGATGAATCTTGTCTTCTTACTAGAAGAGCTTTCCGCCAAAGAAATGCTTGAGGGCTTGCTTCCAAAAGTTCTACCCGATGATGTTGTGCCTTACTTTATTGTCTTCGAGGGTAAAAGCGACTTAGAAAAACGAATCCCCATCAAGATCCGCGGGTGGAAGCTACCAGACTCGCGCTTCGTTGTCCTTAGAGACAAAGATTCAGGTGACTGCTTATCCATCAAGCGACATCTGCAGGAGCTCAGTGTCAGTGCGGGCCGCTTGGACACCCTGGTCCGTATCGCCTGCCATGAGGTGGAGAGCTGGTATCTAGGCGACCTCAAAGCAGTCGAAAATGCTCTTGATCTGAGGCTACCCGGTGCTCAATCGGCCGCTAAATATCGTGACCCCGATCGGCTTGCAAACGCAGCCCAAGAGCTTGAACGAATCACGAACGGTAAGTATCAAAAAGTTGCAGGATCGCGAGCCATTGGACCACTGCTGGATATCACAAGAAATCGCTCCACAAGCTTTCATCACTTTATCAGCAGAGTAGAGCGCATACTGCGAGAAAAATAAGTGCCAATACACAGGACTGCCTGAATCATACCGACCAAAAGCACAAAGTCGCATCAGCGCAGTCATAGCGCGTCTCGCACGATACACTCACCCCTCGCTCGACAACGGAAACGACGCGGTAAAGATGGCACCACTAGGGCCGTTTTCGGCTGAGAGGGTACCTTTAAAGACCGTCTGGATAATCATCCGGCTGATATAGAGCCCGAAGCCCGATCCGCCCTCTTTGTGCCGTGTGGAGCAGTAGGGGGCGAAGAGCCCTTTTAGGATCGCCGGATCGATTCCGCCGCCATTATCCTCAAAGTGCAGGTTTAAAACCCCGTCGGCCACGAAGCCGCCCACACTCACCACCCCCTCCTGGCTCTCAGATAGCTTCTGGCTGCGTCTGGCCGCCTCGATCGCCTCGATGGCGTTGTTGAGCAGATTGAGCACCACCTGCTTAAACTCATTGACACTGCCCTGAAGGGTCGGCAGGGGTTTGTCGTGATCGATCCGAACCGTTACGAAGTGGTTTCGAAGCCGTGGCGCGAGCATCTGAGCCACCTCCTCGATCGACTCTAGCGGCTGAAACTCATCATGGGCCGATCGGGGCAGGAAAAAGCGGTTAAAGTCATCCACCGTCTTACCCATAAAGCTCACCGTCTCCTCGGCATCGGCCAGAACCCGCTGCTGATCTTCGGGGCTTTTAGTGCCGACGCGCAGTTTCGCCAGCAGCATCATCAGCGAAGCGAGCGGCTGCTTCCACTGGTGGGCGATCGCTCCTTGCATCTCGCCCAGCGCGGCGAGCTTTAGGTGCTGCAGCATCATCGACTGGCGTTCACGCTCCTGGGTGATATCCCCCAGCGTACCCACCATGCGATAGGGTGTGCCGTTTCGATCGAGCACCGCCTTACCGAAGGCGCGCACCCAGATGTAGTGGCCCGCCTTGTGCGCCATCCGAAACTCCGCACTGTAGCGCTCATCGGGCCGCTGAAAGTGTGACTGAAGCCCCACACGGATACCGGGCAGATCCTCAGGGTGGATGCGGTTAAAGAGCTCTAGCTCCTCCTCGCCGATCTCACCCTCACCGAACCCTAAAATCGCCTTCCAGCGCGGCGAAGTGAAGATTTTCTGCTGCGGAATCGACCAGTCCCACACCCCATCATCGGTGGCCCCGACTGCCAGCTCCCACCGCTCCTCGTTCTCTTTAAGCGACTGGGTTGCTTTGCGCACCATGTTTTGGAGTTTGACCGGCGTATAGAGCAGCATCCAGACGAAGAGTGCCGAGAGCAGCGCCAGGGCAAACCCCACGATGCGCTGCGACCAGGAGATCGGCTGCGCCCACCCTGTCTGGGGGGTGGCATAGAGCCGCCATGAGCCGCCCGGTATCTGCACATCCACCCAGGCCGGATCCTGCTCTAGCAGCGCCGCATCGCCATAGATTCTATCCCCCTCCACCCCCATGGAGTCGCGACCGATCAGATAGATCCGAACCGACGCGGTGTTCTCGAACACTTTGATCTCCTCATAGATCGCCTCGGCATCGAGCATCACCTGCGCCAGACCCCAGTAGCGGGGATAGCCCGCCTCCTGCTGCTCGATCGAGAGCAGCACCGGCCCGCGACTGATAAATGCTTCGCCCCCCTGCACCAGCTCGATGGGGCCGGCAAGCAGCACGCGATTAAGACGGATGGCGCGGTTGATCGCCTCTTGCTGCTCGGGCCGCTCAGAGAGGTTCAGCCCCAGCGCACTCTCGTGCCCCTCCATGGGGTAGATATGGGAGATATGGTTGCCCTTGGCCAGCTGGATCGCCAGAATCCGTCCATCGGCGGTGCGGTAGAGCTCCCGGGCGTAGCGGGTGAACTCCTCTGTGGTGATGTCGGGGTTGATGCCCACATAGGCGATCAGCCCCTGGGTGAGCAGCACGCGGGTGTTGATGTGCTTCTCCAGCGAGACCTGCAGGGTGCTGATCTTTTCGATGGTGGCCTGACGCAGCATCTCCTGCTGCTTCGCCTGGGAGTTGGCGTCAATCACCAGCACCACCAGAAGCACCGCGATAAAAGTAACAATCGAGATAAGAGCCGCCACCTGTCTTTGTTGCATGGCTCAATTATAGCACTCTCTTACAGAGTTCTTACCCCGTCGCCTAAATTTTCCACCACTGGTGATATAGTTGTAATCTTCATTTAAAAAAGAGACGACTTTTGAACGACTTTAATTGGTTACTCTCGGGGTAACCAAAGAGGCAGGGCACAAGGCGTGGGGGCGCCGAGCAAAAGCAGGGAGTGAAGATGAGTCTGATCAAAAAAACACGAGAGCTCAATGCGCTCTATGTCGAAGACGATCCGATGGTACGAAACAGCACGCTGGATATTTTAGAGGATCTCTTCAGACGGGTCTATATGGCCAAAGATGGCCAGGAGGGGCTGAAGCTGTTTCACGATCGCGACATCCAGCTGGTGATCTGCGATATCCGCATGCCGAAAATGGACGGGCTGGAGATGGCCGCTCAGATCCGAAAGAGCGATACCAAAACCCCCATCCTGATCACCAGCAGCCACTCAGAGCGGGAGGAGCTGATGGAGGCGATTCCGCTCAACATCACCGACTACCTGATCAAACCGTTCACCTTCGAGCGGCTCCAAAAGGCGCTACACCCCTGCCTGGAGCGGATCGAAGAGAGCGGCGTCCTTAGCGTGATGCTCGCTGAGGGGGTGAGCTACAATCCCCTAAGCAGCGCCATCACCACACCCGATGGACACATCCTCGTTAGCGGTAAAGAGCGTGCCCTTTTAGAGCTGCTGATCCAAAACCGCGGCCGCGTCGTCCACCACGAACAGATCGAAGAGGCGCTCTACGGCGAGGAGTTCATGCCCGTAGCCGCCCTAAAAAACCTGGTCTATAAACTGCGCAAAAAGGTGGGCAAAACCGCCATCGCCAATGTCCACAACACCGGCTTGATTCTCCACTAGAGCTGCTACCCCCCTAAAGAGATCGGTTGATGCTGTCAGACCCTCTAAGGTGCCCCTGCGAATCGTCCT
>PWVP01000186.1 GCA_003561815.1 Campylobacterota bacterium
CGGGGCTGGGGGCGTAGCGCAGGGCGTCATCGGTTTTGATCTCGTTGGCTTTAGCGGCGCGGATGAGCTCCTGGGTCTGAAGCTGCATCTGGCTGGTCTGTTGACCCAGCTGCATGGAGGCGTGGATCTGGTGGATCTTATCATCGCGGATGAGGTTCGCGATCGCTGGCGAGGTGACCATAATCTCCTGAATCGCCTTTCGTCCGCCCCCCACACGGGGTACGAGCACCTGGGCGACGACGGCCAGCAGGCTCATGGAGAGCTGAGTGCGAATCAGCGCCTGCTCATCGGCGGGGAAAACATTGATAATCCGGTTGATGGTCTGCGGCGCGCTGTTGGTGTGCAGGGTGCCGAGCACCAGGTGGCCGGTCTCGGCGGCCATGATCGCCGCGCGGATGGTCTCCACATCGCGCATCTCGCCCACATAGATCACATCCGGATCCTGGCGCAGCGCATATTTAAGCGCCTCGGCAAAGCTCTCGGTATCCTCGCCGACACTCCGGTGCGAGACGATACTTTTGTTGTGCGGGTGGATAAACTCCACCGGATCTTCGATGGTGAGGATGTGCTTATTGTGGGTGCGGTTGATCTCGTTGACCATGGCGGCCATGGTGGTGGATTTACCGCTGCCGGTGGGGCCGGTGACCAGCACCAGACCCTTTTCGCGCTGCATCAGCTCCCCTAAAATGGGGGGCATCTTAAACTGCTCGAGTGTGGGCATCTCCTGGGGGATAATCCGAAACGCCGCAGCGAGGTTGTGCCGCTCGAAGTAGTAGTTGCCCCGAAAGCGGCCGATATTGGGCACCTCGATCGCAAAATCGAGCTCTTTGTGCTCCTCGAGCTTTTTCTTCTGGCTCTCGGTCAGAATCGAGTAGCCCAGACCCTGAATCTGGTTGCGATTGAGCTTGGGCAGATCCAGCGGCGTGAGGCTGCCATCGATCCGAATCATCGGTTCACTATCGACGATCAGGTGCAGATCCGAAGCGTCGTGGGCGGTGACTGTTTTTAGAAGCTGATCGAGCGTGAGTTCCATCTGTTCTCCTTAGAAGTGCTCTGTGTAGCGGTTCTCATCGTAGCCGACCAGTAGCGCGCCATCGGCTAGCTCGATAACCGGCCGTTTGATGAGTAGATTCTCTTTGGCCAGCCATGCGGCCTTATCCTCCTCGCTGAGGGTGTGTCCGGCCAGGCCCAGGGTGCGGTATTTGGTGCCGCGACTGTTAAAGAGGGTCTGGATCTCACACCGCTTGAGCCACCGATCGATCGTGGCGCGATCGACGGGGGTTTTGCGAAAATCGACGAAGGCGTGCTCGATGCCCCGCTCCTTTAAAAAGCGGCGCGCCTTCTGCACGCTAGAGCAGGTGGGGATGCCGTAGAGGGTGATCATCGGCTTGTATCAGCCTACGATTTTGGGTACGACGAAGCAGCCGTCGCGGGTTTGAGGCGCCTCTTTCAGCACGGCGTCGATCACATCGCTTTTTTGGGGCTGATCCTCGCGAAGGGGGGCGGGGTTCTCCTGTAGCGCAAAGAGCGCCTCGACCCCTTCGGTATCGAGATCGCCCAGCTTCTCGACAAACCCGAGAATATCGCTGAGCTGCTCTTTGATCGGTTCGCGCTGCTCCTCGTCGATCTTGAGCATCGCCAGTTTCTCCAGATGGGTTAAGAGTTTCTCATCAATCTGCATCATCTTCTCCTTGGTGGGGCTTATTGTAGCAGCGATTTTCTAAGAGTCTCTTCGTCGGTCACGGCGGGGTTGTACCGTACGAAGAGGCGATCTTCGAAACTATCACGCCAGCAGTCGGCCACCCCTGGCTGCGCCTCGATGGCAGTGGCACCGAGCTCCGATCGAAGCGCCGTGGGATCGAGGCTAAGCAGCTTCATGCGAATCGGGTTGTCCACCCCTAAAGTGGCCAGCAGCCACAAAAGCGCCACCCCCGCCAGCGTGAAGCTGAGCACCTCAAAACCCAGCCAGCCAAAGAGCCCGCCCGCGCTGATGCCGCCAATAAAGACGCCGAAAAACTGTGCGCTGTTAAACACCCCCAGCGCCGCGCCCCGATCGGCGGCTTTGGCGAATTTGGTCGCGCTGCTTTGCATCAGCGGTTCGACCATATTGATCCCCACAAAGAGCAGCACGATGGTGACTAAAAACGCCGCCTCCTGATGCCACAGCCCCATCACGATAAAGGTGACGATCAGAATCGTGATGGCCACAATCATCACCGTTTTGACCCGGTTAAACCGCTCACCCAGCACCGCGCCGATCGCCATGGCGGCGATGCCGAAAAAGACCGAAGGCAGATAGATTTTCCACAGATCGCCCATCTGCCAGCCAAACTCCTGCGTGAGCGAAAGGGGGATGAGGATAAAGATCGCCGTCATCACAAAGCTGTGCAGAAACATCGCGCCGCTAAGACGCATCAGATTACGATTGGCCGCCACGCGCCGAAAGGCCGATTCGCTCGCCTGATCCCCAAAGGATCGCAGCTTAGGCGGCGCGGGTACTTTGAGCACCAAAAGCGCGATCGCCACCAGTGAGAGCCCGGCGGTGAGCCAAAAGAGGCTCTCCACCCCAAACTGCGCACCCATGATCGGGCCGATCAGCAGAGCGATAACGAAGCTCAGCGCAATCGATCCGCCCATCATCGCCATGGCCGCGCTGCGTTTTTCTTCGCCCACCAGATCGCCGATGGTGGCCGTAATCACCGCACTCACCGCGCCGATACCCTGAATAAACCGCCCAAGCACCATCATCTGCGCACTCTCAGCCAGCGCACACACCACCGAACCGATCGCAAAAAGCCCGAGGCCAATAGCGATAAGAAGCCGCCGTCCGAAGCGATCGCTCAGCCGCCCGAAAGGGTACTGAAAGAGCATCTGAAAAAGCGCATAACCGCCCACCGCGACACCGGCCATAAAGGGCGTGCCCCCTTCGAGCGTGAGCACATGCAGCGCCAGAAGCGGCATCACCAGAAACAGACCAAAAAAACGCAGCGCCAAAATCGCCGCCAAAGGAA
>PWVP01000119.1 GCA_003561815.1 Campylobacterota bacterium
AGGGACACTTTTACCGCGCACGCCCCATATCCTCTCGAAGGTGTATAGCGCCTATGTGCAGGAGAAGTATGAGCAGCAGGGCGCGCGCTATGTGATGCGGATCGATGGGGAGCGGGTGGAGCTCGACTCGCTGCATGAGGGGGGCCACTTTAAAATCCGAATCCGCCGCTATGAGGGCGATCGCTTAATCGATCAGCACCTCTACTGGTAGGGTAGGGTGATGCTACAGAACAAGATACGACTCGGGGATCTGCTGATTGAGCGGGGGCTCATCACCGCCGAGCAGCTTCAGCACGCCATCTCTGTTCAGAAGAGCGACGGCACCAATCGCCGCTTGGGCCATGTGCTGGTCGATGAGGGGCTGATCAGTGAAGAGGCGATCTTAAAGACCCTCGCCGATCAGCTTAAAGCGGTCTATCTGGAGCCGGGTAGCTTCGAGGGGGATGTCAAGCTGGCCAACCGGCTTCAGGCGAGTGTGCTTAAGCGTTCACTGGCGGTACCGGTGCGTGAGGATCCGGAGGGGTATCTGGTCGCCTTCGCCGATCCGCTGGATCTGGGAGCACAGGATGCGATCCAGCGGCTGCTTTCGGACAAGCCGGTGGTTGTCGCCATCACCGCCGAGTCGGAGGTGCTGAAGATTATCGCCCGTCTGGAGACGATGGAGGGGCTAAAAGAGACCATCGAAGGGGTGCGCCGGGAGATGCGCGCCGATAGCCGGAGCGATCGTGACGATGCCGCCTCTTCGATTATGCGTCTGATTGATATCATCCTCACCACCGCCATCACCCGGGGTGCGAGCGATATCCATATCGAACCGAGCGAGGCGCAGTGTCATGTCCGTGGCCGGATTGACGGGTTTTTGACCGAACTCTTTGCCTTCGACGCGGACATCTTCCCGCCGCTAAGCAGTCGCGTCAAGCTACTGGGCGATCTCGATATCGGTGAGCGGCGAAAACCCCAAGATGGCCGCTTTAGCCACACCGTGCGCGGCATTGAGTATGACTTTCGCCTCTCCACGCTACCGGTCAGCGGCGGGGAGTCGGTGGTGATGCGGATTCTGGATAAATCCAAAGCACTCATTCGCCTCAGCGAGCTGGGGCTGACCGAGGGCAATCTGGTGCGATTCCGCGAAGCGATGAAGTCGCCCTATGGCATCGTCTTTGTCACCGGCCCGACGGGAAGCGGTAAGACCACCACCCTCTATGCGGCGCTCAATGAGATCAAAAACATCGAGCGCAAGATTATCACCGTCGAAGATCCCATCGAGTACCGCATGAATCTTCTGCAGCAGGTGCAGGTTAATGAGAAGGCGGGGATGGGGTTTGCCGGGGCGCTGCGATCGATTCTGCGTCAGGACCCGGATGTGATCATGGTGGGCGAGTCGCGGGATAAAGAGACCATCGCCATCGCCATCCAGGCGGCCCTTACGGGCCATCTGGTCTTTACCACCCTGCACACCAACGATGCGATCAGCGCCGTTACGCGGGTGGTGGATATGGGGATTGAACCCTTTTTGGTCGCCTCTTCGGTGGTGGCCATCCAGGCGCAACGGCTCGTGCGGCGCATCTGTCCGGCCTGCACCCATGAGGTGAAGTACCCCCCTGAGCTGCTTGCGCGCATCGAGCCCTATCTTCCCGCTGAGCTCAAGGGGACGATCACCTTTCAGCGCGGAAGCGGCTGTAAACGGTGCGGGCTAAGCGGCTATAAGGGGCGCACGATGGTGACCGAGGTGCTCACCCTCTCGCCCGCTTTACAGGATGCGGTGATTC
The DNA here is from genome assembly GCA_003561815.1 of Campylobacterota bacterium. Taxonomy (GTDB): domain Bacteria; phylum Campylobacterota; class Campylobacteria; order Campylobacterales; family SZUA-545; genus CSSED11-302. The sequence continues at coordinate 1,770 of PWVP01000119.1, forward strand.
AGGCGGCTTCACGCAGTGAGATTCTAGGGATCGCTCGCCAGGAGGGGTTTGAGGAGATGTTTACCGACGGTCTGCGCAAGGTGGCGGCCGGGGAGACCACACTCGAGGAGGTGATGCGTGTGGCCAAACTGTAGCAAAGCGCGGCGTAATGAGCGGTGAACAGGGCAACACCCTCTCGCTTTTAAGGGTGCTCTATGTGGAGGATGAGCCGGTGATCCGTGAGGCGCTGGGCCGCTTTCTGCGCCGCCGGGTGGGCACCCTCTATGAGGCGGCCGATGGAGAGGAGGGGCTCAAACTCTTTGAGCAGGAGCGCCCCGATCTGGTGATTACCGATATTCGGATGCCCCGCATGAACGGTCTGGAGATGGCCGAGTCGATCCGCGCGGTCGATCGGGATATTCCGATTATCATCACCACCGCCTTTAATGATGAGAACTACTTTATCCGCGCGATTGATCTGGGCATCGACAAGTTTCTTAAAAAGCCGATTGAGAACAGCCACCTGGCCGAAGCGCTCAGCCGGGTGGCGCGTCTGACGCTGCAGCAGCGCCAACTGGAGGAGAAGAGCCGTCTAATCAGCGCGATACTGGATAACATCTCCGAGCTGGTGATGATCGCGCACGGCAAAGAGGCCACCTTTTTAAACAACGCCTTTTTAGAGTTTGCCCAGGTGGACTCTGTAGAGGCGTTTAGAGAGATGGGGGGCATCGATCGGCTGCTTCTGGATAAGGATGACGCCTTTTATAAAGAGCGCTCCTTTGAGGAGTGGCTGCAGGAGGTGTGCGCCAATCCCGATCGGGAGTACATCGTCCATATGGTCCCCCCCGGCGGGCTTAAAAGCCAGCCCGGTGCCTTTATGGTTCGGGCCAACCACATCTCCGATCAGACCGGGATACTGGCCACCTTTATCGATGTGACCGGCTTGGAACGCGAACGCGAACGCATCAGTAAAATCGCCATCACCGATCCGTTGACCGAGATCTACAACCGTAAAAAATTCACCGATGAACTCGAAAGGGAGCTGCAGCGGAGCCTGCGCTATCGTCAGAAGCTAAGCCTCATCATCTTCGATATCGACCACTTTAAAGAGGTCAACGATACCTACGGTCATCAGGTGGGCGATACGGTGCTTCAGGAGCTAACCCAGCTGGTTAGAGAGCATATCCGAAAAAGCGATCTCTTTGCCCGTTATGGGGGCGAGGAGTTTGTGGTGCTATTGCCCGAAAACGATCTGCAGGCCG
>PWVP01000131.1 GCA_003561815.1 Campylobacterota bacterium
CAAAAGGCGCTGATCAGGCCCGAAGCCGAGGCGGATAACCGCCGCTTTCGCCGATCGCTTTATGTGGTGGTCCCGGTGAAAAAGGGGGAGCGCTTTAGCCCGAAAAACCTGCGCCGTATCCGTCCGGGGTTGGGGCTGAGTGCGGCGCTTTATGAGAGGGTTTTAGGCCGCGAGGCGACGCGGGATATCGCGCCGGGGGAGGCATTGTGCGAATCAATGATCGACGGTGGTGAAAATTTAATCAAATAATGAGAGTCACTTTCAGAATGAGTTAAGCGATAACAGTTATCATTACGGAAACCCAAATCACCACAAAGGCGCACCATGCGGTTTCCGATGGCACGAACAGTTCTGAGTTTTTTGACCCTGACAGCCTTTCTCTACGCCTCACAGGTCAATGTCTACTCCCACCGCCACTACGATAGCGATCGGCTGCTCTTTGAGCGCTTCACCGAGCAGACCGGCATCGAGGTGAATGTCGTCACCGCCCGGGCGGGGGAGCTGATTCAGCGTCTGCAGCGCGAGGGGCGACTCTCTCCGGCCGATGTGCTCATCACCGTCGATATCGGCAACCTGCAGGAGGCGAAGGATAAGGGGCTTTTGCGCCCCATCACCTCAGAGACCATCGCTGAGAATATCCCGCCGCACCTGCGCGATAGCGAGAACTACTGGCACGGGCTGACCAAGCGCGCACGGATTATTGTCTACAATAAAGAGACCGTCGATCCCCGGACACTCTCGACCTATGAGGCGCTGACCGAGCCTGAGTGGAAGGGGCGCCTGCTGGTGCGATCGAGTGACAGCATGTACAATCAGTCGCTGATGGCGAGCCTGGTGGCCCATAAGGGCGAGGCGGCCGCGCAGGCGTGGGCTGAGGGGGTGGTGGCCAACCTGGTGCGCGCACCGCGGGGCAACGATCGCGATCAGATCCGTGCTGTGGCGGCTGGCGAGGCGGATCTGGCGGTAGTGAACACCTACTATCTGGGGCTGATGGAGAACTCCCCGAATGCTGCCGATCGGCAGGTGGCGGCCAGCGTGGGGATCTTCTTCCCCAATCAGGATGATCGCGGCGCGCACATCAATATCAGCGGCGCCGGTGTCACCGCCTCTTCGCGCAATCCGGAGGCGGCGGTGAAGCTTATCGAGTTTCTAACCGCTCAGGAGGCGCAGCAGATCTTTGCGCAAGAGAACTACGAGTACCCGGCCAACCCCTCTGTCGCCCTCTCCGACACCGTCGCAGCGTGGGGCCAGTTTAAAGAGGATACCATTTCACTCACAGAGGTGGGCCAACAGGTCCACAAAGCGATCGGCATCTTCGATCGTGCCGGCTGGCGATAATTCCGGTGCGCTTTTTAGGGCGCACTGAGTGAGGTTAACCCTGAAGCGTTTTTTAACCAACCCTTGGAGCCTGTTTGCGCTACTGATCGGACTGCTGGCGGCCCTCTCGCCGCTGGTGGTGCTCTTTAGCGCCTTTGATTTTGAGAGCGGTGCCTGGAGCCATTTGAGCCAGACGGTGCTGCCGGGCTATATCCGCAACACTCTGCTTCTGATGGTGATGGTAGCGGCGCTGACGCTGTTTCTGGCGGTTCCGGCGGCCTGGTTTAGTACGCTCTATCACTTTCCCTTTTCGGGCTTTTTTGCCTGGGCGCTGATTTTGCCCCTGGCGTTTCCGCCCTACATCATGGGCTACACCTACACCACACTCTTTCCCCACGGGGGGCTGCTGGGTGCCGCTGTGGTGCTCTCGCTCTCGCTCTACCCTTATGTCTATGTGATCGCGCGCGCCACCTTCGCCCGCCAGTCAACCGGCGTGATCGAGGCGTCACAGTCGCTAGGTAGCGGGTCGTGGCGCACCTTTTTTAAGGTCTCGCTGCCACTGGCCAGACCGGCGCTGGTTGCGGGGGTGGCGCTGGCGCTGATGGAGACGCTGAGCGACTATGGCACGGTTCACTACTACGGGGTCGATACCTTCACCACCGGGATCTTTCGCGTCTGGTTCGGGATGGGTGATAGCGCCGGTGCCGCGCAGCTTTCGACGCTGCTGATGGGGTTTGTGCTGTTTCTGCTTCTGGCCGAACAGGCATTGCGCGGACGGCGGCGCTACCATATCAGTAGCAGCGATCGCCCCTTTCGTAAGCGCCCCCTTACGCCGCTGGCGCGCTGGGGGGTTTTCGGCTTCTGTGCGATTGTGTGGGTGGCGGCCTTTGGCTTTCCGCTGGCGCAGCTGATCCTCTGGGCGACGGATGTGTGGCATCTGCTCGACACCCGCTATCTGCAGCTGGCGCTCAACTCCTTTATGCTCGCCGCCTTTGCCGCAGCGGTGTGTGTGGCGGTGGCGCTGTTGCTGGTCTTTGGGGTGCGGCTCTTTCCATCACGGGCGATGAATCTGCTGCTGAGGGTGGCGACCCTGGGGTACGCCGTCCCCGGCACGGTGATCGCCGTGGGGGTGATGATCGCCTTTACCTGGGTCGATCACCGCATCAACGATTTCTATGAGGCGTGGCGTGGCGATCTGATCGGGCTGATCTTGAGCGGCACGCTCTTTGGGCTGATTTTCGCCTACTCGGTGCGGTTTATGGCGGTGGCGGTGGGCAGCATCGAGTCGGGCTTTAATAAGGTGGCCCCCCAGCTGGGCGAGGCGGCTAGAAGCCTGGGGGCGGCGCCGGGTCGGGTGCTGGCGCGTATCCATCTGCCGCTTTTGAGGCCGGCACTCTTCGCAGCGGGGATTTTGACCTTTATCGATGTGCTAAAAGAGCTGCCCGCGACCATTATTTTACGCCCCTTTAATTTCGACACCCTGGCGGTGCGCGCCTATGAGCTGGCCAGCGATGAGAAGCTCTACGAAGCGAGTCTGCCGGCGCTGATGATCGTGCTGGTGGGGGTGATTCCGGTGCTTCTTTTAGAGCGGGGAATCCGAAGGATGAAAACATGAGTATCTTGCAGCTGGAAAATGTCCGCAAAAGTTTCTGCAAAGGGGCGATCTGTGTGGCCAACCGTGTCGATCTGGC
>PWVP01000060.1 GCA_003561815.1 Campylobacterota bacterium
AGCCGGGTCAAAAGGCCGATCTCTTCAGGAATCGACTCAAAGCGGTAGTGGTGAAAAAAGCTAAACCACCGCTCGTCCAGCACATCGGCCCGATCGCTCATCTCAACAGCCCGATCGCCTTCGATCTTGCGAAAGAGCGCTTCTAGCCCATGCGCGATCGCCCACCGGTGCAATCGTGCAATCGCAGCACTTTGGTTACCCAACCGAGCTCCTTTCAGTCTGTTGGGCAAAAGTATAGCCACTTACGCCTATGGTGTAACGCTTATTACACACATGCTATACTCTCGAACACGAAGGAGGGGTGATGTTTCGTATCTGGCTATTGATGCTCACCCTGCTTGGCCCGCTTCTGGCTAAGTCCTCCGAGGGGATGGCGCGCCCTGTGCTCGATCTCAATCATCAGCAGATGGGCTACGCTGGATTTCGCGGCGATCGTGGCGAAGTGGCCTACCGCCAAAGCGGCCTCTCTTTAGGTAATGCGCTCTTTGATCTCAGCTACAACCACTGGGCGTTTCAGTGGCGACAGATGGAAGAGAGCCGCTTCTCAGGCGGTGTGGCCACCCCCCTAAAAGAGCTGCACGCCTACCGGCTGGGGGCCAAACTGCCTAGAGCGACCGCCAGCGGACAGATGGTGATGACACAGCTTTTTCTAAACAGCACCTTCGAAAAGGAGCACTCAAAAAGCTACGGTGCCACCGCTGCCCTCTACACCACGCTTCCCTCCCGGGGTGAAGGGGTTTTTACCCTCGGTGCGGTGGCCTACTACCATCCGGTACGCACCATCGGACTACCGATTGCCAGCTATAACTACCGGATGCGAAGCCGCGAAGGGTGGCAGGCAAGCGTCGGGTTTCCCTCCAACTATATCGGCTATCACACCCACCACAACTGGATGTGGATGGCCAACCTCTCCTTCAATACCGCCACTATCCGCCTCAGGGATGAGAGCCCCATCGCCCCCGGCGGCTATCTGAGCCTGAGTGATTACCTCGGCGGTTTCGGTTTTCGCTACACCCCCACCAATCACCTCACCCTCACAGCCACGCTCAACGCCACGCTCTACCGCGACATCCTCACCTATGATGCCTCAGGCAGTCGACTCGACACCCACCGCCTCAACCCCTCCTATGGCGCACGCATGGGGCTTCGCTACCGCTTTTAGCAGCCTTTTTTGGGATCGAAATCCTCTTTTTCGCTTCTGGCTTGCCGCGTTTTTTCCCGCCGTGCGACCGCTTCGTTTGAGGGGCTTTGGGGTGAAGCGAAGGTGAAGCGGCCATAGAGTGTGCAGCCTTTAATACCCGGTTCGCAGGGGCAGTTTAGCAGTGCGCAGTGGCCTTTGCGATCGTGCTGACAGCTAAAGCTCACGGCTGCACCCCCACCACGCCGCCGGGCTCGACATCGAGCCACACCTCCTGGGCGAAATCGCCCGCGCGGATAAAGACCCGCCGCCCGGAGAGCTCGCCGGGTAACACGACGGCGAAGCTGTGGTGATCGCTCACGGTGATCGGCCTTGCATCCCCCTGCCCCTCTAGCAGATAACGATCGGGCAGCACCACCTCCGCCTCATAGGCCCCCCGCGTAGCGTAGTCGCTCGCTGGCAGCGGCTCGCCCTGCGGTTGGGCTACCGGTGTGCTCTGCATACCCGGCTCTGAGTGGCAGCCGATCAAAAGAGCCGCACAAACAAGCAGCATCACCCCCCTCATGGCTCCTCCTGACAGTGCAGATCGTAGATACCGCCCGGGCGGTAGTGCGCGATCGGCTGACTGGCCTCAAGGAGTGTGCACGCCTCTGGCAGGAGTAGCCGTCCCCCCTCCTCATAGGGGATTGCCACCGGCATCGACGCTTTAGGCCAGAGCGGCGCGTGCAAAAACAGCTCAAACGAAAGATTGGCATCCGCCACCGCGAGCAGATCGTACACCCGCCCGGATGTGAGTGCCTGCAGGGTGTTGAGCCGATCGCCAAGCGCGCTGTGATAGCTCGGCGCCTGCAAAGCCTCTGTATCCAGACGGCGCAGCTGCGCGACGCTTTTAAGCGGCTGCCACGCCAGAAGACCCGAACCCGGCATCGCTACCGATTGCCAACCGGCAGTCACCGATCGGTTGTACTCACTCGCCTCCAGCCAGCCAATCGGACGCTCCAGTCCACCGATATAGAGCGCTTCAGGCCCCTGGCTCCAGAGATTGACCCGTTTGGGCTCATAGAGTCGCACCGGCTGCTGCCCCTGCTGCCCGGCCACCCAGCCAAAGGGCAGAAACCACCCCTCTGAAAGCAGCGGCACCTGTGCACTGATCCCCTCCTCGTCTAAAACCACCTGCGATCCGGGTAGCAGATGGGGCAGAGAAAAGCGGCTGTCTTCATGCTCCTGCGTGATGAAAAGCCCCGTTTCATCCATCCGTAGATTTCGCGAGCCATCCGTAGCGGCCATCTGGTGGGCATCGATTCGAATCTGAAGCGGCGGGTGGCTTCTTAGCTCCGCCGCCGCCTGCACCAGCGCCTCTGACGAAGCGATCGAGACCCTCTGATCGCCCTGGGTAATCACCAGCGCACCATCCTCGCTAAAACGCACCACCGATCGCGCCGGCGCGCGCACCGAGAACCGGGTCTGATTGGCCTCAAGTACACTCGCGTGGATCTCGCCGAGCCGATCAAGGCGCACCTGGCGACGCACCGACTCAGTAGGTGCGTCTTCATAAAACTCCACGCCGCCGCTTTGGCGGTAGAGCGCATCCTCGGGCGCCTCGATCGTCGAAAGACGCGGATGGATCCGAATCGGCAGATTAACCGGTGTCGTGCCATCGGGGGTGAGCACCAGCAGGCTGCGGCCCGCCTGATCGGGGGCGAAGTAGGTCAGCTGCCGATCGATCAGCCGCACATCGCCGCGATCGGGGGCGAGCATCACGCTCCACTCATGGTGCTCCGGCAGCTGCAGAGCGATACTCCCCCCGCCAAAGCTCTCAAGATAGAGCGGTAAAAGCACCACCCCCTGCTCACCCATCACCCCCT